>NZ_FAOO01000006.1:56498-87351 GCF_900070205.1 Candidatus Thermokryptus mobilis
AGAACACTTATCACCCCTCCAATGGGACCTATTCCATCATATCTATCATAAACAACCTTGAATTGAGATATTATTTCAATCTCTGGTATTTGAAGCCTATCAAAGTTCTTTTCAACTGATAAATAGCAAAAATCAAATACATTCTTGACTTTTTCACACATTATTTCAACGAATGTCTTATCCCCTATTTTGAAAAATCTCTTATCTTTCCCAAACCTTGTAGATTTACCACCAGCAAGAACAGCTGCCGATATTTCCTTTACCTTTCCCATAAAAGATGAACTTTCACTTTTTCCCCTTTTACTTTCTTAGATAATTCTGGAAGCAAAATAATACCATCACACTCTACGAAAGATGAAAGCATGTGCGACCCCTGAGCTTCAAGAACTTTTACTCCGTCTCCTAAAATTTTTACTCTTAGAAAGTGCGGTCTATCATCCTTGTTTTCCCTATCTTCCAAAAGTTCTTTTTCAACCTCTTTTGGAAAAATATTTTTATACCCCATAACTCCTTTTATGAACGGTGAAACATATTCATAAAAACAAATTATAACCGCTGCGGGATTTCCCGGAAGACCGAATATAAATTTCCCATCTTTTTTGCCCAAAAATATTGGTTTCCCCGGTTTTTGTTTCACCTTATAGAAAATCTTTTCTACTTTTTCCTCCACCATCAATTCTCTAACATAATCATAGTCACCAGCTGATACCGCACCTGAAAAAATTAGAACATCAGAGCTTTTCAACTCGTTTTTGAAAATACTTCTCAACATTTTAAGATCATCCCTTACAAACTTAACTTTGACACTTTCTATTCCCAACTCTCTCAAAGCGAGTCTCAAAGAAACAGAGTTTGCATCATACACCTTACCATGTTTAAATTTTTGTCCAAGCTTTAAAACTTCTGTACCTGTTATTATGAGCGAAACTTTTGGTTTTTTGAAAACCTTTACCTTCTTTATTCCCATTGCACTTAAAAAACCAGCAACACCAGGGGTTATTACTGTTCCTTTCTCAATGACCTTTTGTCCCTCTTTCACTTCCTCACCTTTAAATCTCAAGTTCCTCCATTTCTTTATTTCCTTTTCTATGATTATGTATTCGCCTTCAGCTTTTACGAGTTCCTTTTCAACTACTGCATCTACCCCCTCGGGAATCATTGCGCCTGTGAAAATTTTCAAAGTTTCGCCTTCCTTAATTTTTTTTCTCTTGAATGTTTCACCCGCCTTTACTTCTCCGACGACTTTCAGCCTTACAGGGAAAAATCTTATACTTTCTGTGTTTATTGCATATCCATCCATAGCCGAATTCGTAAAACTCGGAAGGTCTATTGGGGAGAAAATATCTTCTGATATTACACATCCAAGAGATTGAACAACATCTTGAACAACCTTTCCAATGGGTTTTGCATGCTCAGATATTAACTTTCTTGCCTCTTCAATACTTATGTAATTCCTCTCCATAGGCTATATCCACCTATGTTTAAAATTATCAGGTTAAGCAAAAATTTTATAAACTTTGGTTTAAGCTTCAATGAGCCAAGAACTGAACCTATTAAAGCCCCTAATATTACAAAAAACAGTATAGGTAAGGCGAAGTTAAAATCAAATTTATCTTTCAGGAATTTTGCTGAAAATCCGAGTGCAGAGTTTAGGAAAATATAAAGGGATGTAATTGAAGCTATTTCTTTTGTGGGAAAGCCAGAGAAAATTAAAAGTGGGGAGAGATAAATACCTCCACCGATTCCTGTTATACCAGCGATAAATCCAACAAGAAAACTTATAAAAGGGAGCAAATTCTGATGAATTTTGAATTTTATTCTTTCCCTCATCCCAAAATCCTGCAGTAAGGATAAAATAGCTGATGAAACAAGAGCAAAACCAAGTATTATAAAGAAAGTTTTTTCTTGCAATTTGAGATTTGCTCCTAGTATCGCACCTCCGCCACCAAGCAGGAAGATAAAAGAAATTAAAAATTTCCTTTCAGATGGGAAGTGAAATCTGTAATTTAAAAAGCTTATCAAAGATACGATGGTATTGAGAAACAGCGAGGTGGACGGAACCACTTCATATGGGGTTTTATAAACTGTCAAGATTGCGGTATAAGCCGTCCCACCACCTAATCCCACCATAGAATAAATTAAAGCAACTGCAAAAAATATAATATAAAATAACATTTTTTGTTCAACCACCTGAATCACTAATGTTTGCCTCCTTCCATTATCTTATATATATGGAGAATATATGGAAACAGAGCCATCATACTTTCTCTTGCACCTCTTGTTGAGCCGGGTAATGTTAAAATGAGAGTTTTCCCTTTTATGCCCGCTATTCCTCTCGATAACATAGTATAAGGTGTTCTCTCTGCTCCGTAAATCCTTGCGAACTCCATTATTCCAGGAATTTCTCTCTCAATTATTGGTTTTATCGCCTCTGGTGTCACATCTCGTGGTGATAGCCCCGTTCCACCTGTGGCAACTACAAGATCAACTCCCCTTTCACACCATGACACGATTTCCTCTTTTATCATCTCAATTTCATCGGGAACAATCTTATACTCCACATCTTTTATCCCATTCTCATTCAATATCTTTATTATCTCTTTACCTGCTTTATCCTGCTTCTTCCCAGCAAAGACAGAATCCGATATTACAAGAACACCTGCTTTAAAATCATCCTTAACTTTTTCCACGAATTCACTTCTACCCCCACTTTTTTCAGCTAGTTTTATCTCCTCAATAATGATTTGTTTATCGTAAGGCTTGAGCATATCATATATATTGAGAGCACATACGGATACAGCAAAAAGAGCTTCCATTTCACATCCAGTCCTCGCTATTGTTTTTACGACGACTTCAACCTCTAAAAAATTGTCCCGAATCTTTATTTCACATCCAGCCCACTCTATCGGTATATTGTGACAAAATGGTAAGATTTCATATGTTTTTTTCGCCGAATATGGAGCAATAGCTTTTGATACCTCAAAAATATCACCTTTTTCTACTTCCTTGTTCCTTATTCTTTCTATCGTTTCTGGTGATACTTTTATTCTTGCAACAGCCTTTGCAGTTCTTAACGTTTTTATCTTTTCTGATATATCAAACACAGCTTTTCACCTCCAAATTGTTTTTCCATTTGATAAAATTTCTTTTTTCCATATTGGAACCTTACTTTTCACTTCATCAATTATAAATTGTATCGCCCTGAAACCTTCTTCCCTATGAGCAGAGGATACTACCACAACAAACGATATCTCTCCAACACCAACATTTCCAATTCTATGTCTTATTAAAATGCCATCAATCGGAAATTTACTTCGGGCTTCATTTTTTATTTTCTCTATCTCCCTTTCCGCCATTTGTTCATATGCATCGTAAAATATACTTTCAACAAATTCCCCACTCTTTACCTCATCACCTCTTACTATTCCTGTGAAAATTATGACCGAACCATTTTTCCCCGATCCGAAATCAAAGCCTCTCAGAATTTCATCTAAATTTATTTTCTCTTTTGTCAAATACATATTTTTTAACCTCCCGAGACGGGTGGTATTAAAGCAATCTCATCATTATCCTTCAAGTTTTCATTACCAAAGATTATTTCATAATTTATAGCCACTGAAAATTTTTCCTGGCTTAATTTCGGGAATTTTACAAATAGAAGCTTTTTTAAACTTTCAACATCTTTGACATCAGAAATATAAATCTCCTCTAAGCCAGTGACATCTTTTAATCTTCCGAAAAATAAAACCCTTACCTTCGCATTCATGTCTCATCCACCAACTTGTTTCATAACTGGACCAAATTCTGGTAAAGTTCCTTCTTCTTTAAACTTTATGAATCCTTCTGGTTTGAATTTAACCACATCAGAAATAATATTGCAAAGCTCCTCCTCTTTTATTTCAGGTCTTAGAAATTTTTTAATGTCATATCCTTTATGGTCAAAAAGGCAAAGATAAATTTTCCCTTCAGAGGATATCCTTATTCTTGAACAACCTTTGCAGAAGGGATGAGAAACCGTTGAGATGAAGCCAATTTCTACACCACCGTCAACAAGGTAAATTCTTTCTATTCCCTCTATTCCAAGAAATCTCAATTCATGTTTTTTCTTTATAGTATCTAAGATTTCTTCTTCAGATATGAAATGTTTTCTCCAAAGATTTAAATCAATAGAAATCGGCATAAATTCAATGAATCTTATCTTCACTTCATTTTCCCTTGAAAAGTTAATCAGCTCGGGAATTTCATCATCGTTTATTTCCCTAAGCAAAACTGTATTTATTTTTAGCTGCAATCCCAAATTTTTTGCGTAATCTATAGCGCTTATCACATTTGAAAGTCCATAGCACCCAGTTATTTTTTTGAATCTTTCTTCTTTGAGAGTATCAAGGCTTACATTTACTCTTACCTTGGTGTCTTTTAAGAATTTTGCAAAATTCTTTAAGAATATGCCATTTGTAGTTATTGTAAGTTCAACGTAATCACCCAGGTTTTTTCTTACGCCCAATATGATTTCTTTTAATCCATGCCGGAGGAGAGGTTCTCCCCCGGTGAATCTAAATTTTTTTATGCCAAACTTATCATAGAAAATTGAGACAAGATAGATTATTTCTTCAACGCTTAAAATTTCACGCTTTGGGAACTTCTCATAACACCGACTCGGTTCACAATAAAAACAATTTAAATTACACCTATCAGTTAGAGATATCCTCAAATAGTTTATCTCCCTACCAAAAAGGTCATTCAATTTTTTTAATGCGTTTGAAATCACTTTTTCGCAACCTTTTTATCATATTTAGTAGAATTACTTGTGTAATAAGGAGAGCTTGATGGCAATGTAAATGTAGCGACATTTTCCTTTACATATTTCGCTTCTTCAGCAAGCACTTTCATATGTTCTTTCAAAATCTCAGGCGGACTATAAGGCAAACCGAGCTCTTTGTCTCTATTGTCATAAAGCTCTTGATAAAGCTTCCACTGCTCTTCGCTTAAAAACCCTTTTTCATACGCTGCTTTTACATTTGCGTAAACCTTTTCCCAATAATTCTTAATCCTATTCATTGATAAGGCACCTCCTTTATAAAGAATACTGCTTATACCCCAAGGATTACCAGGAACATCATAAATTGGGTAGAGGAAAAATTTATTTGGATCTTTGCTCGCAATCCATCTTTTCGCTTCAGGGATCCCATGTTCAGCTGCCTTATTCATTAGTTTGACCAAATTTTCCTGCAAGTCCCAAATCCCATGCCATTGTGTGAAATCCGCACCCATCATTATCGCACCGTGTCTAAACCTTCTCCCTTCATGGTGCCATGTCCTATATACTAAATGTTCAACTTCCTCATCATACCCTTCTTTTGGCCAAGAGGTTAGCTTTAATTCCCCATCAAAAAATTCATCGGTTATGGTTAGTCCATAGTTTTTAAATTTCTTTATTAATTCTACAATTGTTTTCCATATCTCGTTATATTGAAGCATATTTAAATCCGCTATAAGCATGTATTTTTCAGCAAAGCTTTTTGAATGACATTGTTTACAAACTGACAACATTTGCTCTCTTTTCTCCTGCCAGGTTTTGTTCCCCCAATATTGTGATGTCCTGATAGAAAATGGCGATTGCGATTCCCATGCAAGCCGTTCACTTACATTGTGAGTCGATTTAATAGCCGGGGGAGCTGCGCTCATATGACAGGTAGCACACGTTGGTGCATTGAAAGGCACTTGCTCACCAACTTTATAATTCCAATCCCATTTATTAGAAAAAGCTACATAGATATTCCCATGCTTTGACTCCATAAAAATTTCAATATGCGGATGATCTGGACCTATATGACATTCGCCACAAGTTTCAGGTCTCCTTGCTTGAGCTATATTAAACTGATGTTTTGAATGACAAGCATCGCACTCACCTATACTTCCATCAGGCCAATAATTCCCAATGTTATGACATTGCTCACAACCATGCTTTGTTGCAATAAGCGGTTCAAATACAGCCCTATCAGGTCCCTCAGCTCCCTCCGCTTTCATCACCATTTGAGCTATCGCATGTTTACTATTTTCAAACTCCTTAACTTGCTGTTCATGACATTCAGCGCAATCTTTCGGTGTCGGATGCTTAGCAACAATTATATCGCTTTCTGGACATTTAAACGCATCCCAATCGTTTTGCTCAGCTTTATGGCACTCGTAACACCCTATGTTCTGCTGTGCATGTTTAGAAGCTTTCCACTCATCAATGAGCTTTACCGCAACCCCTCTATTTAAATGGCAATCAACGCATTTTTTTGTAGTCCCGCTTATATCAACCTTAGGCTCAGTCGCTCTGCTTTTTGAAACCTCAAAAGCGCTTACAAGTATTAAAACTATAATTAAAAGATAAGCGGTTGCACCGACAACTACTTTCTGCAATTTTAATTCTTTCGCTTCCATTGATCCTCAAAGATTTAGTTTTTAATATTTTATCGTTTCATATACTGTGAAAAATAGAAAAATCAGTATAACAGCAATTCCAACAATGTAATGTAAAGATGGCTTCATCTTAACTCTCCTGAGCAATATCTCATCAATAAACGGCCAAAATATAAAGACAAGCAAAACAAAAAACATAAACCAAATTCCAAACTTTAACGGTAATATTTTAAGGACTGAATAAACCGCAAAGAAATACCACTCTGGCTTTATATGAAGTGGTGTATTATTTGGGTCCGCCGGCTCACCAATTCCTGGAGGAAAGACAATAGTTAAGGTGCTCAAAGCCACAAGTAAAAACAACATTATCTGTAATACAGTATAAAAATGTTCCGGATAAAACGAATAAGTTGGTTCATCGGGATAAACTTTGGAAACGCCATGTAAACGAACCAATACAATATGCAAAACAATCATAACAACCATCAATGTTGGAAGAAGTCCAATGTGAAGATTATATAACCTGATCAACGAATTATGAGTTACATCAATCCCTCCACGAATCAATAAAAGGAGAAACTTTCCTACGAACGGAATCTCACCTATCATGTTAGTTCCAACAGTTGTAGCCCAGTAAGAAAGTTGATTATAAATCAGCGAATAGCCAGTAAAACAAAAAGTGAGGGTAATGATTAATAAAAAGCTTCCAATAATCCAATTCAATTCTCTTGGTGCTTTATATCCCTTGGTAAAGAAAACTCTAACGATGTGCAAAATGACAGCTATAACCATTAAATTTGAGCCCCAACGATGCAAACCCCTTATCCAAAATCCGAATTTCACCTCCTCAGTTATATAGCGAACTGACTCATATGCTCTATCTGGTGAGGGAACATAGTATAAAGTTAAAAGTATGCCTGTTATCGCTTGGAACACAAAAAGCACCAATGGCGTCGCACCAAGTGCGAAAAACCAATTTTTCATATGCTCTGGAATTGGCTCCTTTACAAAAACTTTCTCCCACATTTCAGAAATCTTCTGGAGATCAATTGGAAATCTTTTGAAAATCCACTCTGAGAATTTTTCCCTCCGCATATTTATGATTTTTTTATTTTTTATACGAACCATATATAAATCAATTTACCCGAAACCTCAACTCTATAACTATTTAAATCTCTAGGTGGTGGACCTGATACAACCTTACCGTTTATATCAAACACACCTTTATGACAAGGGCAATAAAACCTATTATTGTGAGCTTCCCATTTTATTTTACAGCCAAGATGGGTGCAAATCGCGGAAAAGACCTTATATCCCTGCTGTGTTCTAACGATATATAAATCTTTATCCGAAATGGTAAGTAACTTTGCCTCACCAATTTTCAGTTCTTCTTCCCTTGCAATTAGTATCTTCCTTTCTTTCTTGGGGGTAACCTTTGGAAAAATGTAAAGGAGTATATTTCTTAGCAATAAAATTGAACTTCCCAAAAAACCAATCACAGAAAAAATTCTTATTATAAAATCACGCCTTGTTTCTTTCTCATCCATATGAAATTTCCCTTTTATTTTTAAATTTCAATATCGCTTCCCTCATCAGCGCCTGGTAAACTTATATAACTTATCTGAACAGAAACAACGCCGTCAACATACCTCAAACCATTTATTTCTTTCGTTATTTCCTCTTCGGTGTTCCTCTCTATGAGGAATATGAGTTTCTCGTCCTTAATTTCCGGTACTTCTATTCCCCTCTCAATAAGAGCATTGGTTATAGATGAAATTTTTTCCACATTTTCAGCTACTATGTAACCACTTGCGATTATCATTGGGACACCGGGAATTTTTATTTTAAAACTATTTTTATAATGGAATTTGGACAAGCTCTGATACACTCACCACAATAAATACATTCAACCGCTCTTAAGATTACCTTACTATCCTCACCGTTTTTTAATCGTTCAATTTTACCGATAAGATCTACTCCCATATAACATTTCTCAACGCACAGGTGACAAAAAGAACAATCTTCAACTTTTGCAAATTTTAGTTTGATTAAACTGAACTTATTAAAAATCCCATAAACTATTCCCACAGGACAAATATATCTACACCAAACTCGCGGCATAAAAAATTCAACGAAAACCAAAGAAGTGAGCACACCAAAGGAAAAAAGAAAGATGTTAAAACTCATATACGAACTGCTAACAGTAAACCTAAAAATATTTGTTAAATGTGAAAAGTATCTACTAAAAAGAGGCACTTGAAACAGATAATCAAATATTAGAATTAAAATTGCCACACCAAAAGCAAGGTAACCATATTTTTCTTTTTCTGATAATCCACCATCTGTCAAAGCATAATTTTTAACTTTAATTTTTCCCCTAATCCGCCTTGTTCTTTTTAAAGAATCTATCGTTTCAAAAATCCAATCCAACGGGCAAATCCAACCACAAAAACTTCTCCCAAAGACAAGGTAAAGCAAAAGTACAGGCACAAGCGAAATAAATAAAACTGATGTAAATCCACGAGAAGCCATTAAGACCTCAACAAACGAAAACGGATCTATAAAGTTTAATAATCTAAAAACTACTGAACCAACCAAGTAACCGATAACAATGTTTAACCCAAAAATTTGCAATAGAAATACAAGTGAAATTAAAGCCAGGAAAATCCTTCTATATTTGAAGATTTCCTTATTGATATTCTCGATCATATATTTTGCCACGTTCCATTATCTTTGGAATATTTGAATACACAAGTTCATATCTTTTAGCGTGCTCCATGCCAAGCAATAGTTTAAATTCCGACAGATATTTACTTTTCACCTTTTCATAATCATCAATTCTGACAACCCTTATAGCAGATCCCCCTACAGGGCAATATTTTACACATAACCCACATCCCTTACAATTTTCATTGATGTAAGGTTGATTACCCCAATCACTGTTATAAAATTCAAAAACAGAAGCGCCAAATGGACAAGCTTTGCTACAAGACAAACAAACATCCCCGTTCCAGCCAAGACATAATTCAAAATCAATCAAAGCGATACCCATTTTAACTCTCTCTTTATGAACCTTCTCAAGCGCGCCTGTTGGACAAACTTTGACGCACTCCATGCACAACGTGCACGGATGATTTCGCATATCATCAACAACTGGGGTTCCGAAATCAGAAAGTCCTACCTTCAAAGATAGCGATTTATATCCAAGATTTTTGCAAATGTTTATGCAAACGGAACATCCAATACATTTCGCTTTAAATTCATTTTCATACACAGCTCCCGGCGGTCTTATATCTGATAATCTATCCTTAAATAATCTAAACAAAGGAGGAGGCAGATTTTCTGCCTCTCTCCCTTTTCTTCCATATAAGTACAAGGCATAATCAGTCGCAGTAAGCAAAAGAGAAGACACAGCGAACGATAAAATTTTTATGAAAGAACGTCTTTTCATATAATCTTTGTACTTGGAATTGCTTGTTTCCTTGGAAGAGTTCCTTTATAAATTTTCACTGCGAACTGTTTGTAATCTGCCTCAAAACTAAATGGATCAAACTTATCTGGCATTATCATGTTTATCAACTTTCTTTCATCAAACCATGGGATAAATATCAAATCTCTCCTTGGACCACCGGTTGCTTTAAAGACATCAAGCACTTTCGCTCTCAATTCAATTTTTCCCCTTAATGTCTCAACAACTATAATATCTCCATCTTTTATCCCGAGTTCCCTCGCAAGTTCAGAGTTGATTTCCGCATATGCCTCAGGAACCGAACGCGCAAGTTCTTTAACTCTTGTGGTCATACTTCCCGTGTGCCAATGCTCAAGAACTCTCCCCGTTGTCGCTGAATATTTAAACTCGGTCGTATCATAAATAATAATCTCTTTCCCATCCTTAACATATGAAACTTTAATTCCAGCAAATTCAGCTGGGCTTAATGCTATTGTCTTCAAAGCTCTTAAATCTCTTTCTGGGTCACCGATCACATCAGATACATAATTTGCGATCACATCGTAAGGTACAGCTGAATTCTCAACAACTTTGTTTGGATTAAACTTCCTCTCAATTATTCTAACAGTGCGATACTTAACAAAATCTTTGCCATCCCACTTACACGCCCACCAAGGATTAGCCCAAGCTATAGCGCGTCCATCTATAACAAACAGTTTCTTTGACGGATCCTCCGGATCATCAACCATCCCATGTATAAAGACATTTGAGTGATAAAAACTGACATACCAACCCTCGGGAACATTTTCCCTCTTGTGATACTCAATATCTTTTTTCTCCTCATTTAAATTCCTCTCAATCCAAGTAGCGTAAACCGGGTTCCATCTCTTCAAAGTATCAATATACCTTTTTGTTCTTGAATCAATAATCGGGTCATAAGGATAAGCATATTGAATTCTCGCTTCATATTTATCATATCTTTCTTTAATGCTTTTATCAGTGTGATATTCCTCAGGCAGGGGTATACGGTAGCCCCAATTCCTCTCAATAAGCATTTCTCTTCTCAATCCGGAGAAATCATATCCTGTTCCCTTGCTTAGTTCTCTCAACTCGTCCCATATATTTGCGGTAAACTTGCGTATCCACTCCTTCTTCCCTGCATTTTCAACTGTTTTCTTAATCCAATCCTTCCCATAATCTTCTGGCCAGAACTGAGAAATATGCCCAACCGGAACAATCCCCTTTTCTTCAAGCCGTCTCATTATCATAGCAAAAATCACAGAATCTGGTAGAGAATTACCGTTTGGCCCGGTTATTTGTTTAACGAGCTGATGCCTTCTTTCCAAATTTCCATAGGAAAACTCTTTCTCAAACCAACTTGAAGCAGGCAGAACAATATCAGCTACCATCGTTGTCGCATTTGGAAAAGCTTCAAGAACAATCGTCAAAGGCCATGGTTCACCTTTCTTGGCACCAGCACAAGCCAATCTATAAACATATGCATAAGGCAAACTTTGCCCAGGATTAACCGTTGAAGTGAACATCACCTTTATTTGACCAGCTGCATACCGCCTGAACATTTCAACCGTATGAGGTCCAGGGATCGGATGGATTGAAATCTTAGCAACCTCGTTATTTATTTGCTCTTCAGAAAATCCTCTTCTTTTCAGATAACTTCTAACTCTTTCACGCCATATATTTTCAACTGCCCGCCTATGAAGCGGATTAGCAACCAATCTACCATATGGCAACGCATGACAAAGAGCCCCCGGAGCCCTAATGCCTCCACAAGCGTTCGGCTGACCAGTGAAACTGAATGACTGCCTGCCAGGTTTACAAACCTTGCCGGTTATAAGATGTAACATATGCAAGGATGCATTAGCCCAACTACCTTGGACCTTTTGATTTATCCCCATCGTCCAGATTGTTACAACATAACCCTCTGCAAACCACCTCGCTGCTATTCTTATCGCCTCGGGACCAGAGATTTTCTTCCACGACTTTGCCTTACGATCATAAATAAGAGGCGACTCACCCTCAAAAATTGCATCCGCAACCTTCTCTGGTTTGTAATCCTCAAGAAATCTTAAGAAAATAGCGAATCCCTTCCACAAATCTTTCTCAATCTCATCTTCTGATGTATATTTTTTCCTCGGATTTGGATACACAGACCTCTTAACATTTGTATAGCTCAAATCCCAAGTTGAACCCCGCATCCCACCATATTCAGTTTTTATCCATTGAAGTTCAACATCTTCATGAATTCCAAAACTCACATGCCTTCGGATAAATTTCCTATCAAGATATCTCCACTGCGCTGTAACTTCACCTTTATCAAGGTCATATTTAGCACCATCAAGTTCAAATGCTATAACATAAGCTAAACTATTTATCAAAGCCAAATCCCTACCGCTTGCCAAAGGCAACCAAAGATCAGCTATTGTGCCTGACCTTGTCTTCCGTGGATCCGCAAGTATAACTTTCACACCCTCCGGGTCCTTATTCTTCACCGTAGCAATCCTATTAAATAGGATCGGATGTGCTTCTGCAGTATTGCTTCCAATGATAAAGAAAGTATCAGCGTGTTTCTTAAAGTCCGGGTCAGGAACATCAATATCATCTAAACTTCCGTATGGCTCATCTTTGCCAAATGAATAAAGATAACCAACCACTGCACTTGCCATACACATTCTCGGTTGACCTTCTATAGAGTTGTTTGCCAAAAGTCCACCCCCCTTAAATACCTTGTTCATTATATGCGTTTCCTCAGTTCCAGCCTGACCGCTCCCGTAATAAGCAACGCTAAATTTACCATGATCCTTTATTGCTTTCTCAACTGCATTTGCTATAAACTCAATAGCATCCTCCCAATCAATACTTACAAAGTTTTCTTTCAAATCAACTTCCGATGGTTTTAACCCATATGCATCTTTTGTTGTTTTGCCCTCCAAAACCCTAGGCGAACTGAACAAATCTGGCTTTCCTGTCTTTGGGTTTATCCACTCCTTTCTTATAAGCGGTTGCTTTGGCCTTAAAACATATTCAATCGCTTTATGAAGATAAAAACCCTTCGCACAAAGCACCCCGCGATTCACAGAACTATTCGGATCGCCCTTCAAAGCTAAAACCTTTAAGACATCCCCTTTATCATTAACTTCACACTCCGCAACTATCGTACAACCAACCGCACAATATCTACATGGACCGACTGGCAATGTCTTAACAACAGGTGACTTAATCTCTCTCCGCGGGTAAAAACCAGCTGCTACCGAAGCAGCGATGAAAGCGCTTATTCTAAGAAATTCTCTTCTTGTAACCCTCATAAGCCCTCTACCACCTTTATTTTTTTGACTTAACAGGTAAAATTTTAATCCTCTCCGTACCAACAGCATCCATATTCGGAGAAAAATCACCATTAGATGCAACACCCATAACACTTAAAATAACCTCATCTACAACCCTTGACGGCGCTTTCCATCTAAACTTCCAACTTCTATACCTGCTACCCTCCTTAGTATGGGTTAAATATCCCTCAAGTATTTGTGTGTTCATCTTGTCAACCACAAGCAATCTACCATCTGAAACATTCACAGCAAATCCACCTTGATTTTCACCGATGCTTTCATTATCACTTTTTATCTCAAGGGTGATCAAATATTCTTTACCCGGAATGTAATTTTTTGGGACACCGATTAAATTAATCTCAATATTTTTATCCTCAGCCCCCGAATGACAATCCATACAATCAAAGCCGGGTGCGCCTCCCGAATGAGCCCGAACTCTTCCAACTTCAAAAAAACTGATAATGTATATGCAAATAATCAATATAGCCCAAACAAAAACCTTTATTTTCTTTTGTCCGAGCATGGCTTAATCCGAATTATTTTTATTAAAATGTAAATGTAACTTCGCCCTTAAGTTCCCAGGCTGCTTTACTATAGTTCGCATTTCCATTTATAAGGTATTGAGCAGCAACACCTGGTTTGAAATATCCACCACGCAAGGTTAAAACAACTTTGCTAACGATCTCATAATCAATCTTAAAATCAACTTCCCAACCCAAATCCTTTGCACTCAAATTCTGATTCGGACCGCTTATAGTCCATGCATACACCGGCTCTGTTGCCCTCACATATGAATATGAAGCAAACAAACGCAATGACTTCAATGGCGACACCGTTAAGTTGATTTGACCTATTGTGGTATTTTCAAGTTCTCTGTAACCCCGAACATTCGGAGCCCCTAAACCTTGAGGTGTTATCCCCTCTTCATCAGGCATAATTGAATCCTCCCAAACTTCGGTTATATAGAAAAATCCAGCTGTTCTCAGCTTTGTCACATTACCCTTACCACCCCAAGGACCATCAGGGTCTCCAGAACCAAGCCCAAAAACAGCACCTAAGCTTAACGCATCTGTTAAAGCATAATCAGCTTTTAGGTAAAAATTATACCCCCTCAAATTACCATCATTTTTGTCAACATCAAGTGTCGCTCCATACGAGTCATTGCCAATTTCATCCTTACCTTTCAAGTAGTTTGCTTCATAATTAAGAGATAGCTTGCCAAGTTTTGATGTGCCTTGGAATCCGAACGCAAGTAATTTTGTAATTTGAGGTGAAAATCGCACCTTCTTATACTGCAAGAGATTAGGCACATAAGCGTTTCCATCTCTAATTGATCTGTCAATGTAATAGAAAGTATAAACATTAAGTTTCGTGTTTGCCAAACTTTTTAAATCAGCGGAGTAGTTAGCAAGGTAAAGATCAGCGTCACGAGCATCCCAACTCCCAGTATAATCAACTGAAGAAGTGGAATCAAGGTCACTTAAAGCATCAACACCCTCGCTTACCTTCGCCCAACCAAGCTTTAACATATCACCATTGATCAATCCAATTTTTATATCAGCCTGAACACCATCATAATTATTATCAATCAACATCCTATTGCCAACCAACCATTGCATTCTACCCACACTAAAAGCAGTCCTTAACGCCGGAACATTAAACCAAACATATGCCTGATCAACATGGAAAAGATAATGTGTGTCCTTAAAATCAAATAAATTAGAAGCGCTCTTAAACCCTGCCTCCTTATATTTCGTTGCCGGCTCATTATCAACACCCCACCACCCTTGTGCTATATCAAACCTCGTTACGATCCTTACATTATCGCCATATGAAACCTGTGGATTAAACCTCAACATCTGAACAATATAAGCATCCTCATATGGAGATTTCCCAAACCAAAAATTCTTCTGATACTGAAACCATGTGTTAAAAACCCCACTTAACTTAAGCGTCAGATTTTCAGCAATTTTAACCTGTGAAAATGAAACTGAAAATAGTAAAACTAAGGATAAAATAACCATGGTTTTAAATCTTATCATCTTCAACCTCTTTTTTTTATTTTTGGTTGCAAAAAGTCAACTGATATAAATATCAAATTTCCTGCCAGATTTTTCCCCTTTAAAAATTAAAAAAACAAAAAGTGCTCCCCCAACAATGGTCGGAAATTTGAAATTCAAGGTCAAAAAAATGACCCTATGGAGGGGAAAATTAATCAAGATTATACTTTTTTAAACGCTCAAAAAATGTGCTCTTTTTTAAACCAAGTAAATCAGCCGCCTTTGTCTTATTATTTTCCGTCCTCTTAAGTGCCCATTTTATCGCTTCAAACTCAATCTTGCTCAATAACTCATCAAGCCCAATTCTGCTTAAATCATCAAAATTTATACCTACCCCTTGCCCATCAAGAGATATTTTAGTTCTCTCAAAACCAAGTATATCATCAGGTATGTCTGACACATCTACTATATCCTTATCAAGTAGAGTACATATTCTGTAAATTGTATTTTCAAGTTGTCGGACATTACCGGGCCAATCATAAGAAATCAGAACTTGCATTGCCTCGCTTGTAAATTTAACATTATCTCTACCAGCTATTTTCAAAAAATGCTCCACAAGTAAAGGGATATCTTCCTTCCTCTCCCTTAAAGGCGGAACTTTTATCTTCAAAACATTTAATCTGTAATAAAGGTCATCTCTAAATTTCCCCTCCTGAACTTTACTCCACAAATCAATTTTAGTTGCACATATCACCCTGACATCAACCTTGATCGTTTGAGAACTACCAACCCTTTCAAACTCCTTGGTATCCAAAAACCTCAAAAGTTTCGCCTGAAGATTAAGTGGCATATCATCTATATCATCAAGAAATATTGTGCCTCCATCTGCGATTTCAAACCTGCCTTTCCTATCAACAGCACCTGTATAAGCCCCCTTTACACTTCCAAAAAGCTCGGATTCAAGGAGTGTTTCGGGCAGTGAAACACAGCTTATCTTAACAAACGGCTTCTCCTTTCTTGCACTACTGTTATGTATAGCTCTGGCAATCAAATCCTTACCTGTCCCACTTTCACCCTCTATTACAACATTATAATCTGAGTTAGAAAATACCTCTATCTTGTCAAAAACCTCGCTCATCTTTTTCGAACGACCAACTATATTAGTAAAGCGATATTGCTCCTTTAATTGTCTTCTTAAACTTTCATTCTCTCGCTTTAACTCTTCCAACTCTTTTATCTTCTCCAATCTCAAAAGCAAATCTTCCGACTTAAACGGCTTTGTAATATAATCATACGCCCCCATCTTCATCGCCTTAATAGCCGAATCAATGCTCCCGTAAGCGGTTATCATTATCACATATATCCGAGGAAAACATTGTTTCACTTTTTCTAAAACTTCAAAACCATCCATACCTGGCATTATTATATCTGTGACAACAACATCCGGCTTTTCATTTTCCAATTTTCTCATTGCCTCAATCGGATCACCAAAGGGGAAAACTTCATATCCATAACGCTTTAGAAACTCGGATAATGTCACAAGTTTGATATATTCATCTTCAATTATAAATACTTTCATTTTGTCCACATAAGTTCATAAAGTTTATTTTTATTTCTCACGCTGAACAAATTTTGAGGTAAAATTATAATAAATGTAGTTCCGACATTAGGTGAGCTCTCTACCTTAATTTTTCCTCCATGCGAATTGATTATGTTATAACAAATATATAGCCCTAAACCACTGCCTTTTTCTTTCTTCGTGGTAAAAAATGGGTTAAAAATTTTACCCAAATGTTCTTCCTTTATACCACAACCATTATCTCTAACTTCAATAAGAACATGATCATCTTGTTTCATAGCTCGGATATATATCTCGCCTCTGAAATTCAAATCTTTCAAATTATCTCTCTTCTCCTCTATCGCATCAATTGAATTCAAAAGTAAATTCAAAAACACTTGCTCAAGATGATGCGAAATCCCACCCACAAGAACCCCATTTTCAACATCAACTGCTATTATTATATTTTTATTTGAAACTTTATACCTGACCACATCAACAACCTTACAAATCACATGTGACAAATCAACTAATTCAACCTCATAACTGTGAGGTTTAGCGTAGTCAAGTATAACCCTCAAAAAATTTTCTATCCTTAAAACCGCTTCAAGCGCAAGCTCGGCGTATCTTCTCGTTTGCTCAGCGTTCTCCGGCTCTTGAACTATCATTCTAAGACAATTCTCAATACCATCAAGTGGATTATTTACCTCGTGCGCTACAACTGAAACAAATTTTCCTATAGCGAACATTTTTTCCGAATGCATAAGATGTTCCCTAACCGAGAGAATCTCCCTATATTTCTTCTCAATCTCTTCCTCTTTTCTCTTGACCTCTTCCTCAATAGTCCTATAATATCTCTCAAGTTCTGTCCTTAACCTTATCTCCTCAGTAACATCTTTACTCACTAAAATTATACCTAAAAATTCCCCATTCAAATCGTATAGGGCTATATACTCGTTATCAAAATACTTATCTCCAGCCCTCGTTAATTTGTGTCTATGAGTCATCTTCCCATTTGAAAAATTCTCAAGTACCTCATATACCTTCTCATGAACCTTTGAAGGATGACATTCAACAACATGAGTTCCTATCCGATCGGGGTCCATTTTTCTTATTTCCATAGCCCGCTTATTTGCGTAAGATATTTTGCCAAACTTATCAACAAATATAACGCCAATGTTTAAATTATCAAGGATATTTTTGAATAACTGCTCCATATCATCATTACCTTTTTGATTTTTTAAACCTTGATTTCAAAATCTATGCCAAAGTTTTTCTCCCCTCTAAGATTATCTTTCTATCAATTTAAAGTGCAAAAATGTCCCTTCACTTTAATCCTTGTCTAATAATTCCACACTGGCGTAAAGTGTAACATCATTTAGCGAAATAACATAGTTCAACGCTCCTCCCAAAGTTTGAATTATTAAAATACAGCGTTTTGCAAAAACCCGGCACGAGCTAAAAAATTAAAATTTTTTGTA
This sequence comes from Candidatus Thermokryptus mobilis, assembly GCF_900070205.1. Lineage (NCBI taxonomy): Bacteria > Pseudomonadati > Candidatus Kryptoniota > Candidatus Thermokryptus > Candidatus Thermokryptus mobilis. The sequence goes on from NZ_FAOO01000006.1 coordinate 74,738, forward strand.
ATTTTAAATCAAAAAGAGGATAACGATGGGAAAAAACCTAGTTTCAACCCTAATCCCAATTTTATTTATTTCAACATCGCTTGCTCAAATAAAAGTTAACGGATACTTACAATATCAGTATCGCGTTGAACTCAAAGTTCAAAACACTGAAACATTCACACCAGGGACGATCAATCTCAAATTTTACGGAAACTTAAATCCGAAGGTCAAGTGGGAAATTCAATTGGGACTCAAAGAAATGAACTTTTACAAATTCTTAAAGGACTATTACATTGAGCTTGTTGACCCACTTAATAAGATAAGCGGGCTTGAATTAAAATTTGGTCAATTCAAGTATCACTGGTCAATTGAAAGGAAAGAAAGCTCCTCGGACAGGAAAACAATTTATAGGTCACAGGTCGTCTCAGCGCTTGTTGCTGATAGAGATCGCGGACTTGAGGTCATTTATAGTGGAGTTAAAAATTTAAAACTTGCGCTTGGTTTCTGGAATGGTAATGTCGTTTATAAAGATAAAGGTAAAATTACAGAAACTATTGATTACACCAGAAATATGGACGATTCCGATGTAAAGAAAGATATAACTGTGTTTGCAAGCTATAACTACAGCATAAAAAAAGACGATGGTCTCATTGTTCAAGTTGCATACCTATACGGATCAAACGGAAAATACGATATCAGCAATAAGACGAGATATGCCGTTGGGTTTGATGGCTACTTCTTGAATAGAAACCTACAATTAAGGGGTGAATTCATAGGTGGAAAAGATGATGATGTGAAAAAAGAGGGATATTATGTTCAAGCAAGCTACAGAATCTTTGATTATCTTGAGCCGGTGTTAAAATATGAATGGTGGGACAACGATAAAAACACACCTGGGAAGAGCAATTGGATAACGCTTGGACTATATTCAAAAGTTCTTGACCATGTCGCGTTCCGCTTGAATTATATAACAAAGATAGAAAAAGACGTAACTGAAGAGAAAAACGATGAACTCTCGTTTATGATTCAAGTGAAGTTTTAAAGTTGAAATCACCTTAGAACATCTTGGTTATCTCGTCTTCATACTCGGGAAAATAATGATTTATCTCACGGAGGTTAAACTGTCTTAAAATTGATGTGTTTGGTTCTCTATCAAGGAGAAATTCAAATGAGAGAAGAACAAGTTTTTCAACGGTTATCTTTCCGTTAGTCAATTTTTTGAAATAATTCTCTTCAACCGAAACCGTGTGGTTTGTTGAAACCTTACCTGAAACCTTGACTTCAAACTCAGCCACTGGGAATGGTTTTGTTTGTTTAACCTCAATTTGGTATAACATATCGTGATTACGACATTTTATTTTAAAGCGATGAAAACATACCTTGCCAGGAAAACTAGTGTTAGTATCAAGATGATCAAGTTTATTTCCTTTGTCCTTCCTCCAAGTAATTTTACAATCGTATAAGATGTGAAGCCGAGAGCAATCCCATCAGCTATGCTGAAAGTCAGCGGTATTCCAAGCATCGTTATAAACCCTGGAATAGCATCGGTGGGGTCTTCCCAGTTTATATTCGTTATAGGTTTTACCATCATACTCCCAACTATGATAAGCGCTGGCGCAGTGATTGGATAGAGAACATACCCTGGCTGAATTTCAACGCCTCCACCAACAAGTTTTACAACTGGATAGAAAAGTAAAGAGATAAGGAAAAATAAAGCAACAAAAATTGGTGTCAACCCAGTTCTTCCACCCACAGCTACGCCAGAGGCACTTTCAATGTATGCTGTAACGGTTGAAGTTCCAAGAAGTGCTCCAAATGTTGTTCCAAGCGCATCTGAAAGAAGAGCTTTTTCCGCCCTCGGAAGCTTTCCATCCTTACCGACAAGTCCAGCTGCTTGACCCACACCGATTAGAGTCCCAACGGTATCAAACAAAACCATATAAAGGAAAACAAGAACGGCAACTTGAAATGAAATATCAAAGAAGTTTGAAAAATCAAGCTTCAAAAATGCTGGCTCTTTTACCTCAGGCAATGAGATAACAGGACCTTCAAATTTTACAACGCCGAGAAGTAATGATAAAATTGTGGAAAAAATTATGCCAATTAGAATTGAACCTTTAATCCTGCGTGCAAGTAGGATCGCCATAAAAAATAGACCTAAAATTGAAATCAAAACTTCCGTGCGGTGAATATCACCAAGTTGAGGCAAGTGCGTTCCAGAGTTTATCTTTATAATCCCTGATTGAATTAAACCGATCAAAGTTATAAAAAGACCGATACCCGTTGCTATTGAATTTCTCAAACAACTCGGCATCGCATCAATGACTGCTTCTCTAAGCTTGACAAGCGATAGGATACTAAACAAAACTCCTGAGAGAAAAACTATCGCTAAAGCCGATTGCCAAGACAAACCCATACCTTTAACGACCGTATAGCTAAAGAAGAAATTTTCTCCCATCCCAGGGGCAAGTGCTATCGGATAATTAGCAAGCAAACCCATAATAATTGAACCTATAGCAGAACCAACACAAGTTGCTATCAAAGCAGCGCCGAAATCAATCCCAGCGTGTGATAATACAATCGGCTGGACAAAAATTATATACGACATCGTCATAAATGTTGTAACCCCAGCGATGAATTCAACTCTTACACTTGTTCCCCTTTCAGAGAGCCCGAAAAATTTTTCAAGGTAATTTCCCATAACCAAACTCTAAAATTTGACCTTGAATTGTAAAAATAATGCGAATTCTCTTGATGTTGTCAGCCATCCCACCGATGACATAAACTAAGTAGCTTGAAAACCGATGAGAATCTCTGTCGTTATAATTTTTCACAAAATAAATTTACAAAACACCCCCAAATTTGTCAAGATGTTTAAAAAGTTGGCGAGGCAATCCTTAAATGAGATTGCCCCGCCCTTTCAATCATTTCTCCGTTCTTTCTTTCTTAACTTTTCTTGCAAGTTCAACCATACCGTTGTAATCAAGCACCCGTCCACCATAGAGCTTAACGAAATCATCTGCATCGCTTTTTTTAGCAAATGAAAACTCCGGCAACATAGCCCTTACCGGTGAAATCACACTACCAACGACGAAATATGAACCTTTCGCATCAATTAACTTCAGCGTTTTGAAATCAATAACCTTGACTGATTTAACATCTTTCCCCTCAGTTATGGCAAGCGCACAACCAATTCCACAAGCGTGATAAATTGAGTCATCAACGGAAATTTCAACTCTCGTAATCATCTTCTCAAACACTTCCATACCACAGACACCGCAAATCCCAAGTTTTTTACCAAGGTCCGGCTTTAAAAGTTCGGATGCCCTTTGTGAATAAAGGTTTAATGATATCAAAATTAAAAGCGTGATGATTGAAATTTTGCGAAGCATCTTATTGCCCAACTTTCATTTTTATGTTTACAAAGAAATTACGCCCTGGCTCATAAATTGGCACACCCGTTGTTCTAACGCGCCTGTTAAGATGCTCATAATACGCTTTATCAAATAAATTATTCACACCAAGAGAGATATCAAAAAATTTGAAATATGCTATATTCACGAGGAAATTAACTAGGACAAATCCCGGGGTTGGCGTCTCGCCAAAGCTTTGCGAAACATCACTCTTGCGAGCAACAGCTCTTATGCCTATTTCAGGGACAACTTTTCCTTCAAAAAATCCATAATATAGATTCATTCTCGCTTCAAAAGGTGGAACCTGTGGTAATGGCTCACCCGTTACGCCATCTCGCGCCCTTGTCCCATAGATATTTATATCAAACCCAAACACCTTGCTGAAAGCGGAACTATAACCAATCTCAAATCCCCAGAACTTCGCTGTCTCAATATTGTAAAACTGCTTAACACCAAGAACACCCATATTTTTAGGTCTAAGGTCACTTCTGATGCGCGATGAAATGAAATCTTTGATATAGTAATAGAATAAATCACCCTTGACCAAACCGCCAAGTGTTTTCAAATTGAGAATCAAGTCAACGCTGTTATTCATCTCTGGCTTTATCGCAGGATTCCCAACATAGTCATAATTGTCATACCCTATCGGGAGGAAGTTGATGAATCTCTCGCTTATATTTGGGCTTCTCTTACTTGTTCCTAAAAGTAATGTTAATTGAACTGATGAACTTATAATTTTGTCAATCCCAACACTTGCGCTCAAATTATGATGCTTTGAATATAAAGTTCCGAACATCCGTGCAAATGTTGGGGCTGGCTCAGACGCATCAGCATAATTTATATCATATCTTGCAGAAGCAATCAAATTGAACCCTTGAAACCCTGTTCTAAATTCAGCGAAAGCACCAAAATTGCTCATATATGAATTCTGCCAAACGCTATCAATAAATGTTTTACCAGCCATCGGTCCAGTTAACATCTTCCTCGTCCTGAAACCGCGTTTCTCTACTCGCGAATAATCAAATCCAAAATAAAGAATTGACCTTTCAAAAAGTAAACTAACTTCACCCCTCCCACCGATGCTCTTCGTATTTGCCTCCGTTGCTGCTTCCACCATCATCCTCGTTGGTTTATATTCGTTCGTCATCAGATGATGAACTTTTGAATAATATACTTTAAAATTAACACTGTTAATTTTGCTCAAATTTCTCAAAGCATAATCAAACGAGAGCATCCTCGTATCATCTTTTATCTCATCCATCGGAAGCGCCGGGAAAAGGACATCCCTTGCATACATATCCCTTACAGAAATTTGTATCCTATGATTTTCACCGGGGTTAAAACCGATTTTGCTCGTCCAGTCCTTTATCTTGAAAGCGGATTGAACTTCATTTCCGCTCCCATCAATGTAATTTTTATATTCCTTCAATCCACCTGACAACCTGAAATCAAACAACCTTTCTCCGCCTGAAAGGGTCAAGCGCGCAATTCTTCCCTTCCAACTGCTCTCATAACCCGTCTCAATTTCCCCATTTAGTTTAAACCTCTCTGTCTTCTCAGGTCTTGCCATAACAAGGTTTATAATCCCACCAAAATTGGGTCCAAAACGTAAGGCATAGGGTCCCTTTAAAATCTCAATCTTTTCAAGGTCCTCCGACTGAACATGCGATGTTGGTGGGTCCATCCTATTCGGGCATGCCGGTTCAATTTTTAGCCCATTGTCAACTTGAACATTTACCTGATCATACTTCAACCCTCTTATAACTGGGTCAAGAGCATAACCGCCTTTCTTAACCGCCGATGTATTTGTAAAGTTTTTGATGAAATCCCCAAGGTCCCGAGGAGCTTTTTTAGATATATCCCTTCCACCAAATTCCGCCTGATTGTATGTCTCCATAGTTTTACCGAGAACAACAATCTCTTCTACCGAAAAATAAGGAATCTCTTCAAGATAAATTTCAATCGTCTTAACCTCGCCCTTGCTAATTTCAACGTTTTGTCTTTCCTGTTTATAACCAACATATGAAACCACAAGTGTATAACTTCCTGGGTCAAGATTTTTTAATTCAAAATAACCTTTAAAGTCAGAAACATCGCCGCGATTTGTGCCTTCAATCCAAACATTCGCATTAAAAAGTGGATATTTTGATTTCAAATCATAAACGAACCCACGGATTGTCCCTTTATCCTGGGCTATGAAAATTTGAGCAAATGCAAGGATTAACACCACGAGAGTTAAAAGTTTGCTTCTCATGGATACCCTCCGGATTTTGATTTTTAAAAAATTTTCCTGAACGAAATTTTAAACATTATCTTTGTTCAGGAAGCGCTCCGGAGGGTGGAATATATCAAAACACAGAAGTTTAAAATGTAAATTCGGGGTGAGATTTAAAAATTCAAGTGTGGGAAAATTTAAATTGTCAAAATTAAAATTGGGGATGATCGCTTCCTTGACGGGATAGTCCAAATTTATCTTGAAAAGCGGATCGCAAGGCGCGGAGCTTATGCAAATCTGCACTGATATTTCCCTATTTTTGGCGCACATCCCGCCACAACCACAATCACACCCTTCACCGCAACAACAAACGCCAGATCGCTCTTTATGCTCAACCTTGAACGTCATAACTTGCATCGCAAAATTCAAAATCAGAACAAAAGTCAAGAACACCGAGAAAATATGTCTAACAAATTTTCTCAAGCGAAAAGACGAATCTCTTTTTTACAGGAACACGTTTTAAAATTAAAAACAAAAGAAGGGGGTCAAAAACTGAACCCCCTTCAAGCGATTTACTTTTTCAGCCTAACCTTCAAGCTGTTCAACGCAAGCGTTAGTTTAGTCCCTGCCTCAACATAATACCTCCACGCATACCCAAGCTGTAAGAAAACATCTTCATTATACTCGCCCTTATCCATCCTCTTCTTTTGCCTGTCCATAATTTCATCACCAAGGTTGAGCCAATACTGTGCATCTGTCAGATCCTTTTTAACAACATCTGTCTGCTCAGATTTTTTAACCTGATCCAGCAAATTCATTACAACTTTTTTAACTTCAAGATTGTCATTATACTGCTTTTCACATGTTGTTTTCCAATCCTTTTGTTGAGCAAACACCAATGATAAAGTGATGATGAAACTTGCGAAGATAAAAATTGCCTTTTTCATTTTTAGACCTCCGATTTTGTTTAACTTATGTCACGCTTTGAAAAAATTTTGATTGATGAAACGACGATAATGACAAACCAAAGAATTAAATCGGCGACCAGAATAAGAGAAGCAAGCAACTTTCCACCAAGGAATTTAACAAAAGCAGCCCCAGCTGGACCGAAAATTTCCGGTGAGTTAAGCGTTATCAAACTCAACACACGAACTATATCAACGGGATTTCCAAGCAATGAAATCATGGCAAAGGTTGCTGCCGTTTTCCCCTTTAAAAGGCTTATCGCTCCAATTATAACGAGGTCGTAAAATATCAAAAACAAAAACCAAACGAAAACAGAGATACCAAACGCCTTCCCCCTTTGTTTTGATATGGCGCTTATCAGCGATGAAATTGCAATGAAAACGAATCCGAGCAAATTTGAAAGCAGGACAAAAACCAGATACCTAAACACACCATCAGAGCCAACCCTCATCAAAATTATAAACCCACTTATCCCGAAACCAAGTGCTGTTGAGCTGAAAAATAAAATTAAAAGACCCAACAACTTACCAATGTAAATTTCCCAGCGATTCAACGGTTGAGAGAAAATCAATTCATTCATTCTGCTTTCACCCGTAAAACTTATCACTCCCATAATAAGGGAAACAAGTGGAATGACATAAAGGACAAGGTTTAACAAACTTAAAGTCGTCCTTGAAAAGTCCTGCATGCTCCCGGAATAACCACTTGCGGTCAATCCAAAATAAGATATCCCAAGGACAAGTATGGTAAAAATTACTGCAAAAATATGAGTCCATTTGTTTCTAACTCCAGAAATCACCTCTGCCTCAGCGATTGTGTAAATTGAATTCATTTTTTCACTTTAAAATTTTTGTTTCAAGCTGTTCGTATGGAAACTCCTCACCGCCATACTCATCTATAAACTTATTAAGCGTCTCCCTCGTCTTGAAAGTGACTATAAAGTAGTTCATCGGCGTCTGAATCTCCTCCGACTTGACAAAATAAGCCCCTTGAATCTCCACCCATTCCTTGGTGTAAAAGTCCCGAACGAACATAACTGAACCCTTAGGGAGTTTCTGCATCTTGCTGAACTCAATCATACAGCCAAGGTCGTCAAATTTATAAACCTCCCCATCTGGGGTAACTATTTCAGTTGCAAACTGAAGCTGAGATATTGCCATTTTACACAAGTAACAAATATCGTGTGGTTCTATTTCTTCTGGTTTTATCTTTTTTGAGCAAGAAAAAAGCAAAAAGCCCAAAAAGAGAAATAAAAGTGCTTCAATCTTTCTTGCCATGATATTCTTCCATTAATTTTTGATATACAACTTCAAACGATTGACTTGAGGTCTGGAAATTTTCAATTTTCGCCCCGCATTCCTTTAATTTGAAAATTATATCAAGCATATCTTTAGAATCAGCCTTTATAATCATACTTGTTCCATTCCTTTTGACATCAAGCGCCCCGGCGTCAAGGACAACATCAACAAATCTATCCGTCATATTGCTTATCACAAGATAAACCTTTGACTCAAACTTCAATTTCTTTTTTAACTCCGATGCCCCTTCAAAAGCAATCAACCTACCGCTCACTAAAACACCAACTTTATCCGCAAGTTCATCAACCTCGTTTAAAAGATGTGTCGTGAAAAGTATCGTTTTGCCTTCACCCTTTAAACTTGACAAAAGGGACTTAAACCTCATAACTCCTTCTGGGTCCAAACTCAAAGTTGGTTCATCAAGTATAAGCAAAGGGACATCTGGCATGATTGCAATAGCAATGCCAAGCCGTTGAACATTCCCACCGGATAGCTCGCTTGCATACTTGTTTAGTATATCCTTTAAGTTCAACATCTCAATCACATACTCAACCCTCTGAACAGGTAAATTCCTTATCTTCCTAAAAAACTCAATGATTTCAATGACCTTTAAATTCTCATACATATTTATCCTCTGGGGCAGGAAACTTAAAAAACCTTTCGCTTTTTTAGGTTCTCTTATTACATCAACACCGTTTATATAAATTTCACCTTCATCTGGTAAAACAAGTCCAACGATAGCTCTCAATGTCGTCGTCTTGCCACTACCATTTGGACCAAGCAAGGCAACTGTCTCATTCTCAAGAACACTGAATGAAATACCATCAACAGCGATCACATCACCGAACCTTTTCTTAAGATTTTTGACAGCGAGCATATTTTCTCTTCAATGTTTTTGATTTAACCGAAATGATCAAGATCGGAATAAACGAACACAAAGAAATCAAACCGACGAAGGCAAAAGCAATTCGTTTACTCTCAATCTTTTCATCTTTCCCTCTCTTTACAAGATAAGTTAAATCAGGCACCTCAACCCTTTTCATCAATGGATATTCATCGTAAATTTTGAACAATTTTATCAAAGGCATCGCTTTTTCAGCAATTTCAATTGCTTTAGCAGACGGACTTGAAAGATAAAGCTGAACAATTGGATATTTCCCCTGAACGCTTTCAAAAACATTTGTCAATTCAAATCTAATATCTCCAATGCCATCATCATTAAGGTCGTAGCCGATATAACCATCCCAATAATTACCTCGCCCATTGTAGCTGAAAGATGTCGTTTTCGGGTTTCCAATAGTTCTTATCAGTGCAAGGTTTCCGATGAAATTGTTCTCATAAATTTTATCATAGTTTGCACTTGCAAAAAGAGCTATAGCAAGGTCATTGTTTTGGACAAGATTACGCCTAATGATGTTGTAATTCGTGCTCTCAAAATGAAGCCCAATTGAATTGTCAATTATATAATTTTCCTCAGCCACGCAATAATCACAAGATTGAAGCAAAAGCCCGTAAGAGCTAAACCCTCTGTTCCTTGCAAATATATTTCTCCTGAAATAAATATGCCTTGAATACATCACCGCACCACCAACGACATTATCAATGAAAACATTTTCCTCAAAACGATTTGAATCGGAAAACATATAATGAATCCCATACCTCAAATCCGTCGCATAATTTCTCGCGATCAAATTGTTTGACGCCTCTTGAATATACATTCCATCTCTTACCTTCGTTATGAAATTCTCCTCAATCAAATTGAAATGCGAATTCCAGATGTGAAGCCCACTGCCCCGCTCCCCAATCCCAAGATAGTGTCTCCCAACGATAGTGTTATGCCTTACGATATTATGATTTGAAGCAAAGAAATAAACACCAAATAACACATCCTCAAGCAAATTATTTTCAATCAAATTATAAGACGATTTAAGCAAAATCCCTGAGTCTTCCTTTTGAAGTAAATTCCCACCACCAGTTATCTTAAAACCATTGATCACACAAGAATCAGCAAGGACGGTAACAGTGCTACCCCAATTTTCACCCTTTATATGTGGCTTTCCAATGCCTATCAAAGTAAGTGGCTTGTTCAAAAATATGTTCCCATAATATTCGCCAGGATAAACATAAATTGTATCATGTGCTTTTGCCTTCTCAATAGCTTCTTTTATCGTTTTGAACTCATACCTTGACCCAACCCTCAAAACATCAGCAAATGAAAAACTCACTAATAAGATGACGGACAAAACTATGTGATTTAAACTCTTGGGCATCGCTTAAATTTTAGCTTCTTTTCCGGAGAAAATCAAAGCAAGACCAAGAAAGATTATAGCCAAAAGAATCCCAGCTGATCCAAGGTCAGGATAGCTGTAAACTGTAAATTGAGCGATAAGTTTCTTCCCAAAAAGTGGTGGGGTAAATGGCTGAACCTTTATCGGAGCATCAGGGGCAAGATTATGCCCATAAGTGTAAAGCTTGTTGTAAAAATCAATAAGTGAAAACAAACCAACATAAATATACATGACGATTAAGTCAATGACGGTTGAAATCTTCCCAAGCACCACAGCCCTTAATGTCAAAAGTCCAAGTGCCCCAAAAACGAAGGGAAGATAAGTGAACTCTGCAAAATCACTCTGTGAAAGTGGCTTCATCCCGATGTAATGATTCAAAATGTTAATTTCCCTTAAATCGTCCCTGCCCGCTGTCTTGCCACCTTCAAGTTTGTAAGAGTAAATGTAAAGTTTCAACCCATCTGGATAAAAAATGGCGAAAAATTGCATCCTCCACAAAGGGAAAAGAAATGTTAAGATAACAGAAAGTGAAGCGATAAATGTAAAAATTCTTGACTTCAAGTTAAGAGGTGTGTCTTGAAGTTTCTCCCATTTTTCAAGTAGGTTATTCATCTTTGGCACTCCTTTTGTTAATTGTTAGAATGACCCCGGAGCACAAAGCCCCGGGGTTTGAATTTACTTCATCGCCGTAGCTCCACCCCTCGGCTTAACGAGCAAATAACCTTGCATCTCCTGATGCAAAGCAGAACAGAAATTGGTGCAATAAAATGGAAACACACCCGGCTTGTTCGCAACAAATTCAATCGTCTTCGTCTCACCTGGATCAACAACAACATTTATATTATATTCACAAATTGCAAACCCGTGAAGCTCATCCGTTGTCTGCTCAATGTTTGTCAGGTAAATTATGACTTTATCTCCTTGATTGACCTCAATCTTCCACGGCTGGAATCTTGACCTTACGGCGATCATCCAAACTTCAACAGTGTTCCCCTTCCTTACAATCTTTGCATCTTTCTCATCCCAAATGGCATTCGGATTCTTATTTTCAATACCCTTACGATAGACCTCAATCACTTTATCTTTGAGTTTGTCAGCCCTTATCGCTTGCGCATAGTGTGGCTCTGGTTCAGTGAAAGCATCATAAAGCAGTCTCATCTTCTCACCAGTTATATCAATCAGCTGTGATGCCTCAGGTTGAGATGGTCCAACGGAAAGATGTCTTCCGTGTGAAAGCTTATTCAAAGCGATCACATACTTTCCTGCTGGATGCTTTGTATCACCTTCTGGGACGCAGAGATGTCCAATGTTATAAGCGATCGGTATCTTATCAACAACTTCCCAAGTTCCAAGCTTCCACTTCGCAATCGCACTCTCAACAAAAAGCGATGTATAAGCGTAACCCTTATCATCAAATTGAGTATGAAGTGGTCCAAGCCCAACAGGAACTTCTGCCTCACGAACGCTCTCATATCTTAAAACTGGAATTCCATCTTCCTCGCCTACAAAGTCCTTATTTTCAATTGCTTTGAGCATCTTTTCAAAGTTATAAACTGTTGTTATGCTTTGAAGTTTTCCACTACCAACGATCCACTTTCCATCCGGGCTGACATCAACCCCATGCGGTGATTTCGCACACGGCAAAAGGTAAACAACGCCAGGGGCCTCTTTTGGATCAATGACCCTAACACCACTTATGATTTTATACTTCCCTGCTTTAAGATATTCCTCTGCCTTTTTCCAATTCACAGCTGCGATATAATCTCTGTCGTTTTGTGATGCCGTTATCTCAAGTATTCCAGTTGCTCTTTCAGAGTTATAGCAGGTCCAGAAAACCCAATCACGACTTGGTCCCTTTCCAGCATCACCAAGGTCAAAGTTAAACGGTGGCATTAAAACTTGAAATCCATGCTTTTCATCCATCCTCATCTCGCCCGTATTTGGATCAACCTCAACAAGTGCAACGATACCATGATATCTCTTCGCGTACTCCTCAACGGGGACATATGTCCCTTTCGGAATAGGAACAGAAAATCTCGTTGCGATCGTGACATATTCCGTGTTCTCGGTTACAAATGTAGAACCATGGTTACCAGAAAGATTCGGAATCGGTCCAAGTATCTGTTTAACTTTAAAGTCCTTAAGATCAATTCTTGCTATTCGGTTATTCGCATTATCGTTAATGAAAAGCCATCTCCCATCATAATCACCGTTCGTTTCACTCAAAGCCGGATGGTGTGCATCTCCCCAAGTGTAGCCACCGAGCATTTCTTTTGTTTCCTTATCAAATCCATAACCCGTTGATGGGTAAGGTGTAAAGACCGGGATTGTAGCGATGTGACGCATTGATGGAATCCCAGCGACAAATATCTGACCCGAATGACCACCTGAATAGAAAAGATAAAACTCATCAAGGTCACCAGGTGGAACATAAGTTGCAAGTGCTGCTTCTGCG
>NZ_FAOO01000006.1:87592-124228 GCF_900070205.1 Candidatus Thermokryptus mobilis
GGTTTACAACTATGGAAAACAAGCGCAACTGAAATAAAAACGATTAAAATTCCAAGAGCGATTTGAATTTGCCTTTTCATGGCTTCTACCTCCTTTTGTTTTAAGGTTTTGAAACGAGTTTTTGTTTGCGATATTTCTCATACGCCTTCATCAAAAGCTCAACCACCTGCACCTTTTCGGAATCCGTAAGCATAATTTGACTTCCTAAAACAATTGACATTGTCCCTGTTGGTTCTTTAATAAAGTTTTCAAGCGTTTTACCGAATTTACTTGGAACATCTTCAACAGCATTGCTGAGGTCTGGTCCGATTTTTGCAGCCGATTCAATCCCAAAAACAGAGATTGAATGGCAAACAAAACAACCCTTGTTTACGAAGAAAGCCCCCTCACCTTCACGCATCTGCCTTTCCTTTTCAAGCTCCTCGGGTGTCGGAAGATCAGCAAGAGCAGTTCCAGACTGCGGATAATACTGAGGTGGCAAATTCACTTTTTTCCAGCTCATCACAAGAAGCGTCAAAGCTATCGCCTCCCTTGACCCGAAACCCATCTCAGGCATGATGCTTTCAGGAGAGACCATCTTCGGATTCTTAAAATGAGCCACATGCCAAGCAAACACCGACTTTTTACCCCAAATTCTGGAATAATCAAACTGTTCAGGTGCTTTATCTCCTTCGTATGTTAAATCTGGACCTATGACACCACCGCGACCGTTAATTTTATGACAAGCGCGACATCCTTTCTCCTTGACCAACTTCTTCGCATAATTGATGTAATCAGCCCCAGGAGTTAAAGTGTCATAACGATGACAAATGTTACAATTCATCTGAAGCAAAACTTTTCTATCAGGCGGTCTGTAAATATCTTCAAGCTCTTTCCCTAACAATGGCTCTTCCCAGTGTTCAATAAATCCATGCGCCTCCTCCTTATTTAAAGCATAACCTTGTCCCCCATGACAAATTGTGCAACCATACTGTGAAACGGGATGCTTCTCAAGTATTTCCTTTGGGTGCGTTTTAAATGGATTCGGTGCATTCTCAAGACCCTTCCATTCGTAACCCATATGACAGGTTATACAACGATCAACCCTGTTAAGTTCTTTGACATAAATTTGCTTTATCCCACCTTCAATGACCTTCGCCTTTTCTACCCCGAGCTTATCCTTCACATACTCCTTAAATTCAGATTGATATCTTTTCCATTCCGGCGTAAAATAACCAGCATAAACGACGACAGTGACTAACAGCCCTATCAGTGAGATCGCATAAACTAAAACAACATCCCTTTTTAACTTCTCCTTGTCCATTTTTCATATGAACATTTTTTTTAAAATTTCTTTGGAATCTCAGGCCACTTCTCCCACGGGAAGTAAAATTCCCAATTTGGACCACGCATGTAAGTTCCAATTATTATCAAAGCTATGACCAAAAAGCAAAGCACAAGGAAAACGAGATTTTGCCTTGTTCTCTCCTTACTAAACCAGACACCGGTTGAAAAACTTGAACTCTTATCAAGATAAGGCCATATAGCAAGCAATAACACGAGGACACCAGGGATTAAAATCCCACCGATAAAAGCACCGTTTAAAACAAAGCTTCCAATCCTTATCGTCGTGATGGCAACCAGTTCCTGCAACCATAAGAAATACCAAGGCGCCTTTGCAGGATTTGGTGTGACATGAGGATTAGCTGGCTCCTCAAGTGGTGCACGAAAGAATAAACTTATCAAAGCAACGAAAACGAATGTCCCCAACATCACAAGCCCAATCCTTCTGATTAAAAATGGGATTGAATTAACAGTATATTTCTCCTCATCAATTAAAGTCGCCTCAACTTGAACAGTCCTACCCGTTGTCAAACCAAGAAGCGAATAAGTTTTACTCTTAATCCCATCTTTTACCTTTTCCTTCTTCTGATTTAAAACCAGATTATCAACGCAGGCAAGCCCACCATCTTTCCTTATCCTCCACATATGATATGAAAAAAGTATCAAAACAGCAGCCGGAAGAAAGAAACAATGAAGCACATAAAACCTTAACAAAGCATTTTGCTCAATCTCATGACCCCCGAGAAGAATAAATCTAACCCATTCACCAACTATTGGAGCATTTTTAGCTATATTTGTCCCTACAGTTATAGCCCAAAAAGCAAGTTGATCCCAAGGTAAAAGATAACCGGTAAAGGAAAGAAGCAAAGTTATCAAAAGCAAGGCAACACCGACAAGCCAATTCAAGGGTCTATTCTGACCAACCCCAACTCCATTCTTATAAGCACCCGTTAAAAAGACCCTGACCATGTGCAGAAAGACAATCGCAACCATTAAATGAGCCGAATTCCTATGCATCGCCCTTATGAACCAGCCGAAAGAAACGACATACTCTATATCCTTAACACTCTGATAAGCCCGCTCAACTGATGGAACATACAAAAACATCAAGACAACACCTGTTATCGTTAATATCAAAAAAAGAGATGCGGATATTGTCCCAAGCCAAAGCGAATATCCCCAAGACAAACTTCTCAATGTCACCTTCGCTGGAAACCAATGCAAAAGCAAATTCCTAACTATTGACTCACCCGCTTCCTTCTCCGACCTTGGCGCCCAAGTCCAAAATATGCTCCGACCATTAAATTTCCTTTCACTTATTTTTACTTCAGCCATAGAGAAATTCCTTCTTTTGATTTTTTTACACTGTCAACTTATAATTTTTCGGCACTATCTTGTTAAGGTCAACAACAAGTTTCCCATCCTCTGGCGAAACCTCAACCTTCACCCAATCAAGGGGTCTTGGCGCAGGTCCAGCATAATTTGTCCCATCTCCATAAAACTTTGACCCATGGCAAGGGCAATGGAATTCCCACTTGACCTCAACCTCTTCTCCACCAATTTTGATAACCTTCGGCTTTGAAAGAGCAACATACTTGACAGTGCAACCAAGATGAGTGCAAACCGCAGAAATAGCATAAAATGTCTTCCCCTCACGAAATATGTATGTCTTCAAATCATCAATGAATGTCACACCATCAGGGATATTATCCGGCTCGTCAAGCTTAACCCGACGGACGCTTTCATAACTCACATTTGGAAAGAGTGATCTAAGCCACGTGTAAATTTGCCCCGCAAGCGCAAGAATAAGTGAACCGATGCCTAAATTCTTCAAAAATTTTCTTCTGTCAATTTTCATTTTCCAAAGCAAATTTATTTTTTTAATCCTCAATTACCTCCCGCTCCACATAATACATTTTCTCCATCGTCATCGCTTCAGTCGGACAAACAATGGCACAAAGCCCACATCTTATACATTTCTCATCATCCTTTATCATAGCAGAAAGCGGAACCCCATTACCAAATTGATAATGTTGTAAAAGTTTCTCCTTAGTTTCATCATCAAGCTCAAGTTCCTCAATCGGAACGAGTTTCAAACAATACTCTGGACAAACATCTGTGCAAGCCCCACACAAAATACATTTCTCAGCATCATAAATTGTCTGTATATGGCACAACAAACATCTCTTCGCCTGCTCAACCGCTTGTTCTTCGGTATAACTCATCTCAACCTCAACTATTCCGGTCCTCCTATCAATCGGGACAGTATCTGGTGGCTTTCTTGGTGTGATTTCATACCCAACATAAGTTGAATAATTTCTTTTCTCAATCTTCTCAACAAAGAGATTAAACACTTTCTTCGTTTTCAACCCTCTCAAATAATTGTCAATTGAGATTGCAGCTTGTTTCCCATTTGCAATCGCATCAATTAAATTTCTCGGACCAAACGCAGCATCACCACCGGCAAAAACACCCGGAGCCGTTGTCTCAAGCGTCTCAGGGTTAACCTTTATCGTCCCACCAGCTGTAAGTTCAATTCCATCTTCCGGCTTTATAAAGTTCAAATTTGGTCTTTGCCCAATGGCAAGTATAACAGTGTCAGCCTCAACATATTCACTTATGCTCTCGTCAAAAATTGGATTAAATCGCCCGTTTTCATCATAAGTCCTTTTGACACCGATAAACTCAATTCCCTTGACCTTGCCATTCTCACCGAGGAATCTTTTAACCCCCCTTTGCGGATGAAATATAATCCCCTCTTTTACAGCTTCTTCAAACTCCTCCTTTCCTTGCGCCGTTCTTAACACTGGCATCTCTTCGAACGATTCCAAACTCGCTATATGAATTTCAAGCACGCCAGCTCTCCTTGCAGTCCTCGCAGCGTCCATCACAATGTTATATGTTGAACCATTCCCAATCTTTTCTTTCTCCTCCATCTCAACAGCCATCCTAAGAGCAGTCCTTGCAGCATCAAAAGCCACGAATCCACCCCCTATGACAAAAACCTTCTCACCGAGCTCAACCCTATATCCATTATTGATATTTATCAAGAAGTCAATCGCTTTAATTATACCATCAAGATTTGAACCTTCAACATTCATCTCCCTCCCTTCTTGAGTGCCAACAGCAATGAATATCGCATCAAACTCTTCTCTTAGCTCTTTTATCCCGAAATTTTTAGTCAAAGGTGTAAGCGTTCTGACCTCAACCCCAAGCCACAAAATTTTATTTATCTCCTTCTCAATTATGCTCCTTGACAACCTAAACTCAGGAATCCCATGCCTCATCATTCCCCCAAGGACATTTGACGCCTCAAAAACCGTCACCTGATATCCTATCAAAGCAAGGTCGTGGGCACAAGCAAGACCAGCTGGACCTGCACCAATTATTGCGACTTTTTTATCCCTGACATCTGCCTTTCTAACTTTAGCTAGCGTCGGCAAATGCCAAAACAATTTGTTGTCCTCAACATCAAAATCACCCTCAAAAAGCTCATCCTGCGTATCCGGATAAAGCGACTCAACACCATATTTCTCAGTTAGAAACCTTTTCAATGCTCGTATCGTAACAGGTTTATCAATGCTACCCCTCCTGCAAAAATCTTCACACGGAGCTGCGCAAACCCTTCCGCAAACAGAAGCAAACGGATTTGGAGCCCTCGCCACAAAATATGCCTCTTTATACCTCCCCTCTGCTATCAATTGAACATACCTGCCAGCATCGGTATGAATCGGACAAGCTGCCTGACACTTGACCTGCTTCTGCCAGTAAAGTAAATCTGGAATAAAAACATTATATCCCATCAATTAAGCCCCATTTGAGTTTTAAACTTCTTCAACAGAATAAAATCCTCCGCAAATTGAAGAACTCTCTTACCGTTCCTCATATCTTTGACCAAATCGGCTAAACTTTCGTGATCAAGAAGAGCTCTAACCTGATTTTTTATCTTAATCCAATAATCATGAAGGGCGCACGGATTCTGACTATCACACGGACCAACGCGCAAAATACAAGAATCAAACCAATCCGTTCCATCTATCGCTTTAATTATATCAAAAATTGTGATCTCCTTTGGGTCTTTTGCGAGAACAAATCCCCCAGCAGGTCCTTTTATTGAATGAAGAAATCCCGCCTTTACGAGAATTTGCATAACCTTATTCAAAAACTCCTTCGGTATGGATAATGCCCCTGCGATTTGCTTTGCTAAGATAGGTTCATCCGTGTTAAGAGAAGCTATAAAAATCATTGCCTGAATGGCGTATTTACAGGTCTTGCTGAGCAAATCAAATTTTCAGATTTGTTTATCCACTACAAATTTAGTCATCAACCCCGATTAAGTCAAGAAAAGGATAAACTCGTCCATTTTTATCCAATTTCAATAACCTTGTTCTTTGAGGAATGACCCGAAATAATTTTTACCCTTGATTTAGGGAGATTAAAAAATTCAGCCAAAAGCTTAATCACATTTTCGTTTGCCCTCCCCTCCTTGGCAGGACATTTGACCCAAATGTTAAAGTGAGTATCGTCAATTTTTTCAACTCTGTCAATTTTAGCCCCGGGTTTAACTTTGACAAAAACCTTCAAATCAAACTCCAAATTTTTTGTCTTAATTTAAGCCCAACCGCAGACCAAATGCAACTTTAATATCAACTTTTCGTATATTCAAACCAGCAAAACAAAACTCGGAGCAGTTAGCCATGAGGAAAATTTTCATCGCATTCTTAATCCTTTCGCAAGTTTTATTTGCACAAGAAGAAAAA
Organism: Candidatus Thermokryptus mobilis; assembly: GCF_900070205.1. NCBI lineage: Bacteria > Pseudomonadati > Candidatus Kryptoniota > Candidatus Thermokryptus > Candidatus Thermokryptus mobilis. The sequence continues at coordinate 93,676 of NZ_FAOO01000006.1, forward strand.
AGAAAAATTGAGGATTTGATTGACGAGATTTTAGAAAAAATTGAAAATTTTTACTCAACGGATGAAATACTCCAAAACCACGAATTGAGCCTACGACAAAAAGAGTTGCAAAAACAACTTGAAAAAATCAAAGCTCAACTTGAACTTCTGAAGAAACAAAAAAAGTTTATGGATGAAGAGAAACTCAAAGAAGAAATTGAAAAGATACAAAGAACAGCTATTGAAATTCAAAAAACGAGCCAAGAATTGATTGAACAAGCAAAAAGGAGGAATGAGATTTACTCATCTTTTCTTTCACCCTTGTTTAGATTTAAAGGTGAAACAGAAATAGACGTTAACGATTATATTGAAGGCAATGTCCTTGTGCAAGATGGAAACTTGATCATTAAGGGGAAAATCAAAGGGAATATACTTGTTGAAAACGGTGATGTAATTTTGAAAGATGGCTCAGAGGTCATCGGCGACATTTTCACGACAAATGGAGAGATCAAAATAAGTGAGAAAGCCAAATTTGAAGGGAAAACATATGAAAACTTTTCAATGCTTGCCGAAATCGACCGCATAACTTCATATGACAGAAAAAAACATAGGCAAGAGCTTAAATATAGACGGTTTTACGAAGAATATCCCGGAATTGACAATCTCTACCTTGAATTTGAAAGGGTAAGTGGTTTCAAACTCGGTTTAATTTATCCAAGGAAAATTTCAAATATATTGAACAAGCCGATCGCAATCTACGGATACGGCGCCTATACGACTAAATCACACAGGTGGGTCTTCTCTGTTGGAATTGATAGAAAAATCCTCAGCATGAATGAAAACTTCTACATCTTGACGGGAGTCAATCTTTACTCAACGATCGGAACAAAAGATAATTGGCTGATCTCACCAAATGCGAACACAATCTCCGCCCTGCTGTGGAACAACGATTATAGGGATTATTTTAAAATTGAAGGATTCACATTTAATGTTGAGTTTATCCTTTCATCAAACTCAAACTTAAAACTTTTTTATTCAAACGATTCTTACTTAAGCGAAATGACAAGATACATAAAATATGCCTCTTGGAATAAAAAACGACCCTTCAGGGAAAATCCAGAGGTATATGAAGGAAATTTAAAATCGCTCGCTGCAAATCTTAAATATGACAATTTCCAGCTAATAGAAGGATTTAAAAGGTCTGGGATTGCTTTTGAGATTGGATTTGAAAAAGAACTTGGAAATATGAGATATTCAATCCTTACAGCTGAATTGAAGGCGAGAATAAGTTTATCGGGATATGATAATTTCGGCTTGAGGTTAAAAATCGGGACATCGGATAAAATTTTGCCAAAGCAAAAATCCTTTGAAATCGGTGGATTTGGAACCCTTTATGCCTTCCCCTTCAAGTCATTTGAAGGAAATAAAATGTTGCTCGCAAACTTTGAATATATCATTGAAAATGCAACCGATATATTTGACTTTGTTAACTTGTTCATATTTTTTGATGCGGGTTACACTAACAACCAAGAAGGGAAAATCACCTCTGGTTTTAAAATTGATAACTTGAACAAGATAAAATCCGATTTCGGTTTCGGTCTTGGGACGGAAAGCATGAAAACGAGAATTTATCTCGCTTGGAGAACGGACAAAAAAACACCTCCAATGATTGTTGTGAGATTGTCCAAACCATTTTAAAGTTTGCTTAAAATAAGTTCAAGTATTTTCTTAATCTCAATGAGGTCCTGACGAAGCTCGGGATCAGAAATTTTTGATAATTTAACTTTCCCATCTTCAATCGTTATATCGGTTGGGTCCTCGTCTGGATTATAATTTCTCAGAACTTTTTTTGCCCCTTCAATTGTATAACCCTCATCACGAAGCAAACGCTTGATCATCATAATTATTTTGATGTCACGATTCGTGTAAATCCTATTTCCAGCTTTGTTTTTAGATGGCTTCAACTGTTCAAATTCCGTCTCCCAATACCTAAGGACATAGGGTTCAACCCCAGTTAACTTGCTTACCTCACTTATTGAGTAATAAACGCGATTGATTTTAAATTCAGGCATACGAACTCGTTCTTTTTTTTCCATTTTAAAAATTTTGGAGGCAAAAATCAACAATTTCAATTTTCGCCCTGACGGAAAGCAAAAAATTCCCGTTTCAATCACCTGTATAGATGATTGACTCCTCAATAGGTGTTTGTGAGTTAAATATAAAGACAAGAAATTTGTAGTCGTGTTTTTGATTTTTTAACTTTAATTAGACCTTAACTGAGCTTTAACATTTTTTTATTTTTTTATGAGTAATTTTTTAAAAAAATAAAGGCGACTTCAAAAATGTTCAACAAAGCAATGAAAAATAGCATAGAATATCTCATCAAACTACGAGAGGAGGCAAAGCTTGGAGGGGGTCCAAAGAGGATTGAGGAACAGCACAAAAAAGGAAAACTCACAGCCCGCGAACGCCTTGAAATTTTGCTTGACGAAGGAAGCTTCCAAGAGATAGACATGTTCGTCAGACATAGGGCACACGACTTTGGGATTGATAAAAGTAGACCACTTGGTGATGGAGTTGTAACTGGATATGGAACAATTGATGGTCGTCTTGTATTTGTGTTCAGTCAGGATTTTACGGTTTTCGGTGGTTCGCTTTCAGAGGCACATGCTGAAAAAATTTGCAAGATAATGGACCTTGCGATGAAAGTCGGTGCCCCAGTGATCGGATTGAACGATTCTGGAGGAGCGAGGATTCAAGAAGGGGTGGCGAGTTTAGGTGGATACGCTGAAATTTTTCTGCGAAATACGCTTGCCTCTGGGGTTATACCTCAAATATCAGCGATAATGGGACCTTGTGCTGGTGGCGCTGTCTATTCACCAGCGATAACCGACTTCATCTTTATGGTTAAAAACACCAGCTATATGTTCGTCACCGGACCAAATGTCGTCAAAACGGTTACACACGAAGATGTAACCTTTGAAGAACTCGGTGGCGCAATGGTGCATGCAACAAAAAGTGGGGTCGCACATTTCGTATGTGAAAATGATGTTGAATGTCTTCTACATATAAGGAAACTATTGAGTTATCTACCATCAAATAACATGGAAGACCCGCCGAGAATTGAAACTGACGATGATCCAAATCGCGAGGAACCGAAACTTGATTCTATAATTCCAGACAACCCAAATAAACCATATGATATGAAGGAAGTGATACTCTCAATTGTAGATAATGGTGAGTTTCTTGAAGTTCATGAGTATTTCGCTCAAAATATAATCTGTGGTTTTGCACGGCTTGACGGTTATTCTATCGGCATAGTTGCAAATCAACCATCTGTTCTGGCTGGTGTCCTTGACATTGATGCTTCTGTTAAAGCAGCTCGCTTTGTCAGATTTTGCGACGCTTTTAATATACCAATTATAACTTTCGTTGATGTCCCCGGCTTTATGCCCGGGACAGACCAAGAATGGCGTGGTATAATTAAACACGGAGCAAAACTATTATATGCATATTGTGAAGCAACGGTTCCAAAAATAACCGTCATAACAAGAAAAGCCTACGGTGGCGCATATGATGTTATGAGCTCAAAACACATCCGCGGAGATATAAACTACGCTTGGCCAACAGCTGAAATAGCGGTTATGGGTCCAAAAGGCGCGGTTGAAATAATTTTCAAAAAGGAAATTGAAAAATCGGAAAACCCAGATGAACTTGAAGAGAAACTAATCCAAGAATATAGGGACAAGTTCGCACATCCTTACATAGCAGCTGAAAGGGGCTTCATTGATGATGTCATAGAACCGAGAAAAACAAGACAAATGTTGATAAAAGCACTTAAAATGCTTGAAAATAAGGTTGATTCAAACCCAAAGAAAAAACACGGAAATATACCATTGTAAAAACGAAAATTTTATTTGCGATGTTGTTTGATTTGTTTTTGATCCTTTCAGCGATATTTTATACCGGGGAAATAACTTTATTTTTGATTGCGCTTTCAAAGAAAGAAAAAAAACGTAAACTCCCTGCTAATCTTCCAAGCGTCAGTGTAGTTGTAGCTGCAAGAAATGAAGAAGAAAACATTGAAAGATGCCTACGCTCAATCCTTCAAGTTGATTATCCAAGCGATAAACTTGAAGTTATAGTTGCAGATGACGGTTCAACAGATAGAACTCCTGAAATAATTTCAAAAATTAAAAAAGAATACGACAACTTAAAGGTCATACGAATTGAATCGCGAATAAACAATCTAAAAGGGAAAGCAAATGCCCTTGCACAAGCGATAGCGCAAACAAATGGTGAGTTCATATTTCTAACCGATGCTGATTGTGAAGTTCCGAAAACTTGGATAAAAGGAATGCTTAGATACTTTGACGATAAAATCGGTGTTGTTTCCGGGGTGACGATAATTGAAAGTGGTAAAATTTTTTACGGTATGCAATCGCTTGACTGGGCTTTTCTTTTAAGCGTAGCAGCAGCTGTTGGGAGATTATTTAAACCAGTAGCTTGTATCGGAAACAATATGGTTTTCAGAAAAGAGGCATACATTGAATGCGGGGGCTATCAAAATTTAAAATTTAGCATAACGGAAGATTTCGCACTTTTTAAAGCGATAACAAAAAACGGAAAATGGGAATATGCATTCCCAGTTGATTTAGACACCCTTGTTGTAAGTAATCCAGTTAAAACTTGGAAAGAACTTTATTATCAAAAGAAAAGATGGGGGACTGGTGGACTTGACACAGGAGCATTGGGGATAGCTGTGATGTTAGGCGGTTTCGTCTTTCATCTTTTGTTGATCCTGGCTCCATTTATGGTTGAAAGAATTTTTTATCTAATCATTTCAGTCGTCTTAAAATTTTTGATTGATGGCACTTTCCTCTTTAGGACACTAAAGAAATTTAAAAAGGCATCCCTTCTAAAATACCTTCCTTTCTTTGAGCTTTACTACATAATCTATGTCGTTGCTCTCCCATTTGCTGTTTTCTTTGGCGGGAAAACCGTCTGGAAAGACAGGAAATATAAAGGATTGAAAAATTTGCGAGTGGTTGAAAAGGATTAAAGTTTTTTGCACAAATTCCGATAATAAAATTTGTAAATTTAACAATGAAACCATTTAAGCGATGTTTAAAAAGTGCCCATCTTGTGGAAACATTTGGAACACAAAAGATGAGTTTTTAGAAGATACGAACTTAACGCTCGTCGGTTATCAAAAATTTATGGGATTATATGGTGGAGGATATCTTCTTTTCCGACACGGGATAAAAACCTGCGGGACAACATTAGCCGTAAAGGCGGCGCTTTTCTCCACTGGGACATCAACAACGCAAAGGTTAAATCGTCTCATAAAAAAGAACGCAGGCTCAGATGAGCCTGCCTAAAATCTATCTTGACATTACAACCGCTGAAGGGGTTCGTCTGCCAAGTGTCCAGATATAATCCCTCAATGCTCTAATTTGCTCATCTGCATTCCCATCAAGCACATCGGGTATTGGACTTATCCCCTCATAAAAGAAAGTTGGCATGTTCGTCCCAGGCTGAATCTTTTGTGGGTCTTTGAGCCAATCAATGACCCATTCCGGTTTTAATCTTTTATGCGCAATCTCAAGATTTGGAGCTAACATTGAAGCAGTTAAATCACTATCAACTGTGTGGCATTTCAAACACTGCAACTTATCAAATAAGACCCGCCCAGCGTCAACATATTTTTTATCAAGCGGAACTTCATAACTTCTAACTTTAAATTCCTGATCGCTCAATCCGAGGAAGTATTTTATCAACGTGGTGATTTCATCATCCGTCAATTGAAATGTCGGCATTCTAAGTTTGAACCACGGTCTTATCGTCGTCGGATTTTTTAGAAACTCATAAAGCCACGGCTCTTGAACTTTCGCACCTTCAATTGTAAGCAAAGGTGGTCTTAACCCTGGGTCCTCAATCATAGGATGAATATACCCACCCTGTTCTTCAATTTGATGACAATTTGTGCAGTTATACCAGAGCGTTAATCTACGCCCCTCATTAATTTCTCTTCTTTTCTTATCAAACGCTTGAACATACTTTGAGCCGACTTCATTTTTCTTAAAACTCGCTATCAAAGTCACAAGCGCTTCAATTTCTTTATCAGTGAAGTTAAACTTCGGCATCTTAAGCTGAATTCTTTCAGTTGAATAACCGCGTGGGTCACGCAACTTTTCCGAAACCCAAACGAGACGGTCCTTCGGCAAGTATTCTTTATAACCAAAGTCAAGCTGTTCAATGTTCTTGCGAGCAAAATCAGAAATATCAACACTTACTTTCGTCTCTCTTTCCGTCCCCTTTATATCGTGACAACCATAACAACCATAACTTTTTATCAATCTTAAGCCCTGTTCCGCTTTTTCATCCGTGACCTCAATTTTAATCGCGGAATAATTAACAGTATCTCTCAAGGTCATAAGATAAGCAACTATATCGCTTGCCTCTTGATCTGTCAACCTCAAGCTTGGCATCTTTGTATTTGGCAGATAATGCCTTGGATTTTTCAACCAGTCATACAACCATTGTGGATTAACTTTGCTCCCTATTTTGGTCAATTCAGGTGCAACATCATAACTTAAACCACGAGTTTCGCGAACAATTTTATTCTCCCCAATCGCATGGCAACCAAGACACCCTATGTTTTCAACGAGTTCTTTCCCACGCGTTGGGTTTCCACCACCAGGATATTTAAATTTATAATCCCAATTCCTCGCTGAATCTTGTCCAATTCTTACGAGATATGCTGTTATGGCCTCAGCTTCTTGAGGCGTGAGATAAAAATTGGGCATCCTTCCGTGCGGAAGATACTCCCGAGGATTAAGAAGCCAACGATAAATCCAGCCCGGATATGTTTTAACGAGAAGATTATTCAAACTTGGCGCGACCTTTGGGAAATCGTTATACCCATCAATCCCATGACAACCATAACAACCCGACTCAATTAAAATATGCTTTCCATCTGTTAACTTCTGAGCCCATTTCAAATTTATCTCGTTAAAGTGACAATCATTGCAACCAGCTTCAATATATTCTTTCTTCAAGATAGGCCATTCCCAATGTTTATCTTTATCACCGTGAGCATACCCCTCCGTTAAAGCTGGTCCTTGACCGCGATGACAAGGGGTGCAACCAAAAACTTCAGGGTTATGCTTTTGGAGAAGTTCCAAATTTGAATGTGTCCTGAACGGTTGAGGCGCATCAACAAAAAGCGAATCGTTCCAACCCAAGTGACAGGTCTGGCATCTATCAACCCGAGATTTCAAAGTTCCGAAATTCGTCCTTTCAAACTCAGGTAAAATCACCTGAACAATTTTTATTTGGGATTCCTTTGTCTTTTGAATCCTATCCTTTATCCTGTTTATCTCAGCAAATAACTTATCTATTTCATGTTGAACGCTATCAACTCTTGATCTATACGATTTTACTATCGCCCAAGCGCTGTCCTTTCTTTTTGTCAGTTCTTCAATTTTCAAATTGAATTCCCTCATTATTTCCTCCTCACGCTGAATCTTCTCCCACCATTTTTTCACAGCGCCCGTTTCGTTTTCAAGTTTTGCCTTCTGGAAGAAATAGTAATACTCATCAGATCTGCTCTTTGCAAACTGAAATTCACGGGTCAATTCAGCAAGTTCTTTTTCAAGTCGTTTATATTCAGCCAAAGCATTTTTATATTCATCGGATTCAAGCCCAGCTTTCGCTTTCTTAAGCTCTTCACTTAATTCACTGTATTTTGAACTATCAAAATTCGCCAGTGCAACTTTATAAAGAGAATCAAGCTTTGCAAGTTTAAGTTGATAAAATTTCCTTTGATATTCCTTCCAAGGTCTTCTCGTTGAAACCTCATCAATCACAGCCCAAAGCGTTGCAAGGAAAAGCACCCCCGCAAGCACAAGATATATTTTGTCATATCTTCTTTGTTCAACGGGAATTTCCCTTCGCTTCCTAATCCAGCCGAAGAGCATTTTCAATTCAAAATTTTGTTTTTAAAAAATCTAAACATTGAACCAAGGTGTGACCCAGACATACTTGACATTCAAAGTCCATCTCAAAATCATCTTTATCGGCAAAGCTATCATCGTCAGCAACAAATAAGAGGTTATTATATACCTTGTCAACCCAAATTTTTCAGCAAAGTCAGGCATTTTTTTCTTCAAGTATATCCAACCAAGTGGCATTAAAATAGCGTAATAACCTATGACGACAACACCACCAATGATTGACGCTATTGGATTAAGTGTTCCATCCGGGTTATAAGTTGGGATCCCGAAGAGTTCCGTTAAATCAACATTCGTGATTGCTACAACTTTATGTGGGTCCCATTCCTCCCAAGGCCAGAAGAAATTCCAACCCGGACCTCTTAAAAATGTTCCGACAAAAATGAGCAAAACCCAAAGCACAAGAAAACCAAACGAGAAAATGATTATCGCCCATTTCCTTTCCTTAAAAGTGTAGTATCCATTCCCTTTAGGATTTATATCAATGTATGGTATTGCCATCAAGCCGATTATAATTAAAGTTGGAAGCAAAACACCAGCAATCCACGGGTCAAAATATACAAGCATTTCTTGAAGTCCAAGAAAATACCATGGGGCTTTTGATGGGTTCGGTGTAAGTGTTGGATTTGCTGGTTCTTCAAGTGGTGCATCAAAAGCAATTGACCAAACAAGGACAAAAGTCATAACTGCAATTGCAGCTATAAACTCAACACGAACAAGGTAAGGCCAAACCTGAACTTTGTCTGTTTCATCCGCTTCATAAGGTATACCCCGCTCATCATTTCTTTTAGCTTTTCTCATAGCATAGATGAAAAAGCCATAAACTGTAAAAAGAAGGATTATTATCGGAAAGTTATCCGGATTCCCAAGTATTTTGAGAAGATTGTGCATAGCTTTAAATGACAAACTTTGTTTTAAACTTTCCTTTGGACTGGACCTGAAATTCCACCGTCTTTCCTAACGCGCCAGAAATGAACCGCAAGGAAAATTGCCGTCACAAGCGGTAAAAAGATACAATGCAAGACATAAAATCTTAACAACGCTGGTGGACCAACCTGTGTCCCACCGAGGAGGAGAAATCTAACATCGTTATCGGGTCTCATCCCAAGTTCAGGTCCAAAAGGACCTTGATGACCCAAAAATGGAGTTGCACGAGCCATATTCGTTCCAACTGTGACAGCCCAAATCGCAAGCTGATCCCAAGGTAAAAGATAACCCGTAAAGCTCAAAAGAAATGTCAAAAGCAGAAGTATCACACCGATCACCCAGTTAAATTGTCTCGGTGGCTTATATGAACCAGTTAAAAATACTCTAAACATGTGTAGCATAACTGTTATGACCATAAGATGTGCTGACCAGCGATGCATATTACGAATTAAAGCCCCAAACGGAACATCATTCATAAGATATTTCATATCTTCGTAGGCATATTCAGCAGCTGGACGATAATAAAACATCAATATAACGCCCGTGATTGTAAGTATTATAAACAAAAGGAATGAGATTCCACCCATTCCCCAAGTGTAGCCATAATTTACAGCGTGTCTTGAAACTCTAACTGGGTGAAGATGAAGAAAAACATTATCAACAACCATCAAAGCTCTGTTCCTTTGCGTATCCTCGTAACCGTGACGGAAAATTGATTTGTAAATTTCCGAACTTTTTATCTTCTTTTTTATTTGGGCAAGCATAGTTTAAATTTATATCTTTTGTTTTAACTTATCCTTTGTAAGGCAAGAAAGAACCTGGCTTTCCCCATTCTCCCTTTTCGTATCTATATGTGATACCTTTATCAATCAATATCTGTCCATCATCAGCAAATGTAATTTTTACCCTTTCAAGCGGTCTTGGTGCTGGACCTTCAAAATTAATTCCCGATTTCCTAAATCCACTCCCATGGCAGGGACATTTAAATTTATTTTCAGAGCTAAGCCATCTGGGCGTGCAACCAAGATGCGTGCAAACAGCAAGAAGAGCATAGAAACCATCCTCCTCGCGCACAATCCAAACGCGTTGGCTATCTTTAAATCTTTCGCTCACCTCTCCAACCGTGTATTCATCCGGATAACCCGCTTTAAAAGATGTCGGCGGTTCATACAAAACGCGCGGGAACATATATCTTATCGCTCCAATTATAGATGTGAATATAAAGCCGAAAAATCCAAGCCAGCCAGCAAGTGTTAAAAACGAACGCCTGTTAAATTTCCAAAGCCCAGTGTCATTTTCAGGTGGTTTATCTTGCCTTGGGATAACCTTCCTTTTTTCCTTCTGCTCACTCGCTTGCTCAGGAGTTTGCTTTACAATTTCACTCATTGCTATAGGTCATTTTGTTTTTAATTCAGATAATTTTTATCCATTTTAAGGTCAAAAAATTATATCCCATGTGGGAAAAAAACACAAATTTTATCCCCAATTGAATCAACAACGCTTTGCAAATTCACCGATTGAAGATAACCCTTTACTTTATCATTCACATCTCCAAATAAATTTCTGACAATGCACGCTTCTCTAAATCTGCAACCTATAGCGGTGGAAAGATAACAAATCTCTTTTTTTGTCGGTTCAATTGCAATTAGAAGATCATAAAGCGTTATCTCTTTTAAAGGTCGCGCAAGGACATAACCTCCTTTGACACCAATTGTGCTTTCCAAAATTCCAGCCCGACGCAATGCTTGAAGGATTTTCATCATATAACTGACAGACAACCCACATTCTTTCGCAACTTCAGAGGCTCTTACGAGCTTGCCTCTATCTCTTGTTCCAATATATATTAGCGCATGGATCGCATACCCCAGAGATTTTGATATATCTAACATTTACGCCTTTTTATCTTTTTTGTTGATTAACCAGAGTCAACCGAAACCATATCAATTGTCTCCCACGGGCAATACTTCGCACAAAGCTTACAACCAATGCAGATATCTTCATCAACGATGACAATTCCATTGATATTTGAAAAAGGATTTATTCCCTTCTCAACACTTTCGCGCAAAATCCCAAGCGTCGTTGATTTCACACCGTTAAATGAGTCAATAAATTCTGGACCTTTAACTTTATATATACAATCAACGGGGCAAAATTCAATGCAGACCTCGCAACCCGTGCATCCTGTTGGATTAACTACAGCGATAAGTTTGACCTTTTTCTTTCTTATTGGTTTTGTAGTTTCATTTATCTGGACCTGTGACATTTTACTATAGCTTTTAATTTTGAATTATCTCAACCCAGCCCATTTCTTTATCAACAAACTTAAAATTACCGAATTTCCTTTCAAGTTTTTCATACAAGTCAATCGGGATGCTCATAATAAAGTCATTCTCCATTTTTAAAAATAAGTTCTATCCCGAACATCGGTAGCAACGAATCCAGATATTAACTTTTTCCTCTTTTCTCGTACAATTTTATCTGCATTTGCCTTTTCGTATTCTTCAGCCGAATCAACTAAAACTGTGACGACATTATTTCTCACCTCGGCGAAACCATCCGAAACAACGAAATAAATTTTATTTCCGTTTTCATCAACAATTTTAACTTCTCCAATTTCAAGCAAGCTCACAAGCGGTGCGTGATTATATAAAACCTGAAAACTTCCCATAACCCCGGGCAAGGTAACGCTTTTAACCTTACCCTTATAAACGACTTTCTCCGACGTTAAAATTTCAAGTTGAATTAATTTATCTTGCATCAATCAATTTTCATTTTCTTTGCTTTGTCAAACGCCTCATCAATTGTTCCAACCATATAGAACGCCATTTCTGGAAGTTCATCGCATTCACCTTCAATTATCGCTTTAAAGCCAGCTATTGTATCGCTAAGTTTGACATATCTACCTTCAGTTCCTGTAAATGCCTCGGCAACGAAGAACGGTTGCGAGAGGAAACGCTGAATTTTCCTCGCCCTTGCAACTATTAATTTATCCTCCTCAGAAAGTTCATCTATTCCGAGTATGTTGATTATGTCTTGAAGGTCTTTATATGTTTGCAAAATTTCCTTGACTTTTTTCGCGACATAATAATGTTCCTCTCCCACTACTTTCGGGTCAAGAAGTCGGGAAGTTGAATCAAGCGGGTCAACAGCTGGATAAATTCCAAGCTCAGCTATTTGTCTTGAAAGAACTGTTGTTGCGTCAAGGTGACTGAATGTTGTGGCTGGGGCCGGGTCTGTTAAGTCATCAGCAGGAACATAGATCGCTTGAACAGATGTAATTGAACCACGCTTCGTTGAAACAATCCTCTCTTGAAGCTCTCCCATCTCAGTTGCAAGCGTCGGTTGATAACCCACTGCCGATGGCATTCTGCCAAGCAAAGCTGAAACCTCAGAACCCGCCTGTGTAAATCTGAAGATATTATCTATGAACAACAGAACATCTCTGCCCTCTTCATCTCTGAAATACTCTGCTATTGACAAAGCGGAAAGTCCAACTCTTAACCTAGCCCCGGGTGGTTCATTCATCTGACCGAAAACTAGAACCGCATTTTTTAAAACCCCCGAATGTTTCATCTCAAGCCAAAGCTCATTACCTTCCCTTGTCCTCTCACCAACGCCCCCGAAAACGGAATACCCCTTATGATAAACTGCTATGTTGTGAATCATCTCCATTATCAAAACCGTCTTCCCAACGCCAGCTCCGCCGAAAAGCCCAACTTTTCCACCTTTTGGATATGGTTCAAGTAAATCAATAACTTTAATCCCAGTTTCAAGTATTTCCCTTTTCGTGCTCAACTCTGTAAACTCCGGTGGTTCACGATGAATTGGATAATACTTCTCAGCTTGAATTGGACCAAGTCCGTCAATTGGTTCACCAACCACATTTAAAAGCCGTCCCAAAACTTGGGGACCAACCGGAACTTTAATTGGACCTTCTGTGTCGTATGCTTTCATCCCTCGCACAAGCCCATCAGTTGAATCAAGCGCTACAGCTCTCACCCTATTTTCACCAAGATGTTGTTGAACCTCAGCCCAGAGGATTTCCTCCTTGCCTTCAATGTTGACACGTGGAATTTTTATCGCATTGAAAATCGCAGGTAAATATCCATCTTCAAATTCAATATCAATGACAGGACCTATTATTTGGACAATTTTTCCCTCGCGCATCAATCCAAAGTTTTTATTTTTTCCTTGAAATTTCGCAAAAATATACGAAAATTTGAACTCTTTTCAAAAATCAATTCAAATTCAGCCAATTCTTTTTCCTCTTAACAGAAACATAAATTGAAAGGGCAAAACCAGCGAAAATCAAATACGGAACAAAAAGAAGATAAACTATCCCATCGTTTAACCCGCTGGCAAGTTTCATCCCTTCCTCCGAAGAGGTGACATTTGACTTACACATCGCGCACTGCCCAAAGGCAGAACCAACTCCAAGAAAAACTATCAAAGCAATTAACAAAATAAAATTCGCAATCCTCATAGCGCTATAAGTTTTTTATTTTTAGTTTAACAATGTTTTCACCAAATCTAAAACTTCCTTAGCGTGCGTTTCAACATCCACTTTATCAATGATATGAGCTATCTTACCTTCTTTGTCAACTATAAAGGTAACCCTATTAGCAAAACCAAGCAGGTTCAACACACCATAATCTTTACACACCTTTTTGCTTTCATCCGAAAGCAATGGGAAATTCAACGAGTACTTGTCAATGAACTTCTTTAGCGATTTCTTTGAATCCACACTTACCCCAAAAACTGGAACACCGAGCTGCTCAAACTTTGACCATTCATCGCGAATTCCACAAGCTTGTTTACTACATCCTGGGGTATTCGCTTTGGGATAAAAGTAAATCACAACTGGGGATTTCCCGCGATAGTTTGAAAGGGTGTATTTATTCCCAAACGCATCTTCCAAAGTGAAATCAGGCGCTATATCACCGACTTTCAATTTGCCACCCTTTACGGAAAACAATAAAAAGATAAAAGAAGGAACGAAAATTAAAATCGCTATTTTCATATCTCCCTCCAATTTCATTTAAAAATGTGATAAAGCATAAAGTAAATGATAACACCAGTTAACGAGACATAGAGCCAAAGTGGCAATGTATAGCGAGCAATTTTTGGATGTTTATCAAATTTTTTAAGCAAAGCGAACGCTAATGTCAGAATCGCCATTGGCAAGACAAAAACCGCAATTAAAGTATGCGATGTCAAAATCGTCAAATAAACAACCCGCCAAAATCCGATTCCTTGAAAGCGAGTTATGCCGGCTGTGTAATGATAGGTTAAATAGCCAGCGAGAAAAAGTGAAGATGAGAAAAAAGCTGAAAGCATAAACTTTTTATGTGCTTTAACATTTCTTCTTTTTATATTCACAAATCCAAGCAATAGGAACATAAAACTCAAAGCGTTGAATAAAGCATTCAAACTCGGCAAAAATTTTATCACCGCTCTTTCAAGATTATTTTGATATCTTTTATCAATTTATCAACTTCATCAGGATCGGTTCCCGAGTAATAACCTCTAATTCTACCTTTCCCATCAACAAGGACAAACCTATCGCTATGTATGAAATCCCCTGGACCACCATCGCCCTCTTCAACTGGAAGTTTAAATCCTTGTCTTGCAAGTTCGTATATATTCCTTTTTTCACCTGTTACGAAAAACCATTTACCGTCAATAGCTCCCCAACCCTTTGCGTACATTGAGAGAACCCACACAGAATCTGTCTCAGGGTCAACCGTGAACGATGCAAGTTTGACCTTTTTATTATCTTTAAACGCTTCTTGAACCCTTGTCATTTGCTCCGTCATCCTTGGACAAATCCCAGCACAACTTGTGAAGAAAAAGTCAGCAACCCAAACACTGCCCTTAAATTTATCAAGATTTATCACCTCACCGTGATGATCAATCAAGTTAAAGTCGGGAATCTCACCGTAAACGGGCAAAATTTCCGCAGATGACATCTTTTTTATCTCAATCATAAAAGCAACAGCAATTCCAAAAGCGATGCTTAATATCGCAAGCACAATTTTTTTACCAGCCATAAAACTTTGATTCAATTTTTTTAATAATAGCCCAGTCCAAGTCGCATAAACAATGCAACAGTTCCATCTGGAATTAAAGCAGCTGCAAGAGCGACTATCAAAATTAACGGAAGCGCAAGCGTATAAATAAATCCGAGCCGTTCAAATTTCAAATGCATAAAATATCCAGCTATTAAACTTCCCTTCATCAACGCCATAATTGTAAAGAGCACAGCCATTAAAGAATGAGATATCGGCAAAAAAGCAACCACTACCTCAACGACAGTGATAACAAGAAGTTGAAACCAAACGCGATAATAAACTCTTTTCCCGGTTTGATGTGTTGTCTCGGTCATTTTCAAATTCACTTTTTGTTTTTAATCAAAGAAGATAAAAGAAGGCGAATATAAACACCCAGACAAGGTCAACAAAATGCCAATAAAGTCCAGCGACTTCAACGCCTTCATAAGAACCTCTCTTATCGTAAATTCCCTTTGCAACTCTTATCGCCATAATTGTTAAAACTATAACTCCACTTAACACATGGGAGCCGTGAAATCCAGTTATGACAAAAAATGATGCTGAAAAAAGCGGAACACCCCAAGGATTTGAAGTCAAACGAGCACCCTCATGGATTAAGTGTCCCCATTCGTATGCTTGACAAAGTAAAAATGTCAAACCGCCAAGAATCGTCAGACCGAGATATTTCAAAACACCTTTTCTATCCATTCTCTTTCCAGCATCAACAGCAAGGGCCATCGTCAAAGAGCTACATATCAAAATAAATGTCATTAAGCTGACGAACATAAGCGGTAATTTTGCATTAATGAAAGGAAAAGATGAAAAAATTTCAACTCGTGATGGCCACTCAGGCAAGCTTGCACGAAGAGAGCCATAACCAGCGAGCAATCCTCCGAATGTAAAAGCATCCGAAAGTATAAAAATCCACATTGTGAACTTTTCCCTTGAAACGCCAAATGGCGACTTACCACCGCCCCAATCTGATTTCAAGACCCTTTCCTGCTCAAAAATCGCTTCCTGTGTCATTTAACTTCCTTCAAATTTTGTTTTTAAATCGTTGACTTTATAAAGATGAAAAGATAAAGCCAAAGGACACCAAGAAAATGCCAGTATGTTATGCAAAGTTCAACGCCAAGCTTATTTCCTTGAATTGTAAAACCCTTTCAACGCTTTAATTAAAACATAAATCATAGATACAACCCCGCCAAAAAGATGCAGTCCGTGAAGCCATGTCAAAAGATAAAAGAACGAACTTGAAGGGTTGGTGTTTACATAGACCCCATAACTTCTCAACTGACCCCATCCAATTACTTGCCCGACTAAAAATGTAATCCCAAGCAATGCCGAGGCAAGGAAAAGAAATTTGAACTCTAAAATTCTATCCTTCTTTAAGCGAAGATAGCTCAACTGTATCATCATACTGCTTAAAATTAGAACGAAAGTATTAAACCAAAAAATGCTTGGTAGATTAAATCTAAGCCAGTTCCCAGCAGCGTGTCTTACTATATATGCGCTTGTTATAGCAGCAAAGAGCATGATTATAGCCGATATAAAGAGCCAAAGCCCGAATTTGGCGGGGTTTATGGGGAGGGCATAGGAGGAATGCCCGCCCGCACCACCACCTCCATTGTTAAAAGTCCCGCCAATATCTATATTTGTGATACCGCTTTTTTTCTCTTTTTCAATTACCATCGCTTGAAAAATTTTTATTTTTAAACCCTGTCAATTAAAAGCAAAATTAAAATCAACGGCAAATAAACTTCAGCAGCTAACATTATCTTTTTAGCTGACTTGACTGAGACATCTTTCAAAAGCATAATTGACTGGACGAAGAAAAGAATTCCACCCAAAGAAGAAACTATGAAAGCGTATTTCCCTGCAAAACCAGCAAGCGCGGGCATTAAACTCATAGGCAAAAGCATAAATGTGTAAATCACGAGATTAATCGCAGTTACCCTGTCATTTTCAGATGGCAAGACCTTAAATCCAGCTCTTTCATAATCAGCTTTACATATCAAAGCAATTGACCAGAAATGTGGAAACTGCCAGAGGAACTGAATCCCGAATAATATCAAAGCTCCAACTTCAATTTTACCGCTTGCAGCTACCCAACCTATGACAGGGGGTATCGCGCCCGGTATTGCCCCAACGAATGTGCAAAGTGGAGTTATCCTTTTTAAAGGAGTATATGCGAAAACATAAATCACAAAGGCAAGAAAGGAAAGCAAAGTGCTTAACAAGTTAACAAATTTATAAAGAATCGCAAGACCTAAAATCAGCATAACAGTTGCTATAAATGTTGCCTTCGTTCGGCTCATCTTACCGGATGGGATTGGCCTTTGCATAGTTCTTTTCATTTTTCCATCGGCTTCGGCTTCAAGGACTTGATTCATCGCATTTGCTGCCCCAACGACGAGAAAGACACCAACAATTACACTTAAAAAACGAAACCAATCCATACCCCCCCTCAAAGCGATCAAATATCCCATCCCTGTAGTGAAAACGACAAGAGTTGTCAAACGATGTTTTATCAAATGAAGAAACTCAACCATGGCTAACACCAATTTTAACTTTTGACTCAACCTCACCTAATCCGCATCCCTTCCATCCAAGCACTGTTAAAATCAAACTCAAACCAAAAATCGTTGCACCAACAGCGACATGTAAAATTGTTATCGGAACTGAAAGTTTCGTCCATACGACAAAAGCCCCGAGCAAAATTTGAAGCAAGATAAGAGCAAGCCACAAAAACGCGAAACCCTTCATGAACTCAATTTTCCCTCTGATGACAAGAATTGAAGCATAAATCCCAACACCCGCCACAACGAATGCCCAAACTCTATGTGCAAAATGAAGCGCAACTTTAAATTGAAGCTCGGAATAACTTATCGGGAAAGGAGCATTTGGATCATATGGAAGATTTCCAAACGGAGGAATAACTTTCCCAAAGGAAAGCGGGAAATCAGGTATTATTGAGCCAGCGCCCGTGTGTCTCACAAGTGCGCCAAGCAAAATTTGAATGAATGAGAAAACAAAGACAATCGTATATAACCTGGCTATTCTAAACCCAGTGCTGACCTCTTTAAGCTTGAACTCACCCCAAAGCCGTGATGTAAAAAGCGAAATTAAAAAAGTCATACATAAAACAATTTCTGCAAGTGTTGCGTGGGTTATAGCAATCGCTATTCTAACCGGTTCAACATGCGAGACGGAGAAAATTTCAACAACTGTATTTTGAAGTTTTGGATTTGACACAACGAGAACTCTTAACCCACCGAGAAGTGCTTGAAGCAGAACAGAAATGAAGGCAACCACACCAAAAACTTTCATATACTTCGGCTGTTTACTCTTCAAAAGCCAAACCATAAGTATAGTTATTAAAATTCCAAGTGTTCCAGCAACAAGACGATGCCCGTGTTCATATAGAACTCCACCAACCATCCTCGGAAATAAACTTCCATAAGAAAGTGGCCAATCAGGAACCGCATCTCCAGACCCAGTGCTTGTAACCGATGCCCCAACTCCTATAAGAAAGACAGCAAAAATTGCAGTTAAAGTCGCAAACCGATTTAAACTTTTTGAATACATTAAAACTCACCAACTTTAAATTTTAAAAACCAGGGGAGAGTATCCCTCACTCTCCCCTAAAACTTCATTTTGTCTCAACTTTAACAGGAACTGTTTGTGGAATATAATCTTCCTCAGCTCCTGGAACACTATATTCATAAGGACCACGATAAACCGTCGGAAGCTCCGGTCCCCAGTTGCCATGAGGCGGTGGTGAATCCGCTTGCCATTCAAGGGTCGTCGCTTTCCAGGGGTTTTTATCCGCCTTTGGACCACGGAACATGCTCCAGAAGAAATTAAACAGGAAAATAAACTGGGCAAAACCAACGATAAAAGCTGCAATCGTGATGAACTTGTTTAAACCAACGAATTGAGAAGTGAAGTTATACTCCGTGAACGAATAATATCGCCTTGGAACTCCAGCTATTCCCTGGAAGAACATCGGGAAGAAAATCAAATAAACACCGATGAATGTCAACCAAAAGTGGATCTTCCCAAGTTTATCGTTCATCATTCTACCGAACATCTTTGGAAACCAATGATAAACCCCGGCGAACATACCAAATGTTGAAGCTGTTGCCATAGTGAAATGGAAATGCGCAACTACAAAATATGTATCGTGCAATTGTATATCAACGGGAGCTGTCCCTAAAAATGCCCCGGTGAGCGCCCCAGGTATAAACAAACCGAGAAATCCGATTGCGAAGAGCATCCCGGGAGTAAATCTTAAATTCCCTCGCCAGAGCGTGACAAGATAATTAAAAATCAAAATTGCTGTCGGGAACGATATTGCAAGTGTCGTAATGACGAAAATCTCCCCGAGGATTGGATTCATACCGCTGACGAACATGTGATGTCCCCAGACAATCATGCTCAAAGCGCCAATTCCTATCAATGCACCAACACAAACTTTATAAGCAAAAAGTGGTTTCCGTGAGTTGGTTGCAAGAATTTCACCGACAAGTGTCACAGCTGGCAACAAAACAATATAAACCTCGGGATGTCCCAAAAACCAGAAAAGATGTTGCCATAAAATTGGATTTCCACCTTCGTGTGGAACTGGCTGATTTGCAAGCACAAGTCCGCTTGGGACAAAAAAGCTTGTCCCAAACTCGCGATCAAAAATTAACATCACTGCACCAGCAAGCAAAACAGGAAAAGAAAGCAGACCAAGAATTGCCGTCACAAACATACCCCAAACCGTTATCGGCAACCTGAACATTGACATCCCTTTCGTTCTGAAGTTCAAAGTAGTGGTGATGTAATTTAAAGCTCCAAGAAGCGAGGAAACTATAAACAAAGCCATGCTCACAAGCCAAAGCGTCGCCCCAAGATCAGCCCCAGGGATTGAGTTCTTTAAAGCACTCAATGGTGGATAAAATGTCCAACCGACACCAGCTGGACCAGTTTGAATGAAAAATGAAATCAACATCACAACAGAAGCAGCAAAAAACACCCAATAAGAAAGCATATTCAAAACAGGAAACGCCATATCCCTCGCACCAATCTGCAAAGGTATCAGATAATTTGAAAATGTCCCGCTAAGACCAGCGGTCAAAAGAAAAAACACCATTATCGTTCCGTGCATCGTTATCAAAGCAGCATAAAATTCCGGCTTTAAAATTCCACCCTCAGCCCATTTCCCAAGAAACCTTTCAAGTATTGGGAATGGCTGATTCGGATACGCAAGTTGTAATCTCATAAGCCAAGACAAAAACATACCAATGAAACCCCATATAACCCCTGTTATTAAGTATTGCCTTGCTATCGTCTTATGATCCGTGCTGAAAATATATTTTCGGATAAAACTTTCCTTATGCACTTCAACCTCAACATGCGAATGTTGCGCCATTTTCAAACCTCCATATTTTAATTTTAATAGTATAAATCAACCGCCGGTGTTTGTTGACTTAACCACTCCTTTACCTCCTCCTCAGGAGCAACGATAACGGGCAGCTTCATTCTATAATGTCCAAGTCCACAAAGTTCAGCACATGCAAGTTCATACTCACCAGCTTTTTTAGGCACAAACCACGCTCTCGTCGTCATCCCAGGGACAGCATCTTGTTTAACTCTAAAGTTCGGCAAAAACGGACTGTGAAGCACATCCTTTGACCTAATCAACATCACAACCGGTTTATCCAAAGGCAAATACATTATCCCTTGCCCAGCTGGAAAAACAATATCATCCTCTGCATTTTCATCGCTTATATCAATACCAAGCGGATTATCAGGTGAAATCAACTTTGGATCAGTTCTACCAAATTTCCCATCAGGTCCTGGATATCTTAAATTCCACGCGAATTGTTCACCGGTTATCTCAACAAGGAACGCATCTTTTGGAACCTCACCGTGAAGTTTACCCCAAAGCGAAGCCCCTCCGAGAAATTCAGCGCTAACCTCAAGAAGCACAACTACAAGTGTCCCAGGAATAATTGACCACAAAATTTCTTTCCTCGTGTTTCCCGGAAGATAAAACGCCTTTCTTTCCGAAGACCCAGCATATTTAAACACAAAAAATGAAAGAGCGAACTCACTTAAGATAAAAAGAATACCTGATATCACAAGTATCGTTATAAAAATTCTGTCAATCACAGCTCCATGTTCGCTTGCAAGTTCAGGCAACCACCAACCATTTCTTATCACAATCCACAATGTCGCAATTATCCCAACGAGAAAGAAAAAAATTAACAATCCCCCGTGAAATTTGCTTTGTTTTTCGCTCATATTTAACTCCAAATTATTTTTTCCCTTTCCTTTCAAAAGTGAATTCAATTTGCTTTGTCTCACCGGGCTTAACCGTGACCGTCTGTGTTAATGTTCCAAGTTTCTCATGCCATGCTTCAATTGTGTATGTTCCAGGCGGAAGATTCTTAATTTCAAACTCTCCCTTATCGTTTGAAACACTGAAAAATGGATGATCAAGAACACCAGCGTAAGCAGACATCCAAGGATGAACATCGCATTTAAATGGAACCATAACCTCTGGTGTGCTAAATGTTTGATAAGTTTTCATTCCCTTAACCGGCTGTCCAATATTAAATGGTTTATTCTTCTTCGGCGTGGCATGGACATTATGAAGCAACGGATCGCTATTTCTAATCTCAAGCTTTTGCCCAACCATTATCCCAAAAACACGTGGATGATACCAACAGCCCTGCTGATCAAGAACAACCGGTTCACTTGGCGGGTTATACTTTCCCTTTACGCCTTCCTTCACATAGACAAACACCCATTTCAATGTCCCGTTTGGATTAACAACAAAATCCTCAGCGGTCACAGATTTGCCCCCATGTATTGCATCACACTGCCTATCTGCTTTCATGCTTATCAACCTCGGCTTTGGCGCTTCCCCGACGAACTTCACAACCCCTTTTACAGTGGCATTTTGGGAGAAACTAAAGGTGGTAAGTAAAATTGCTAAACCAAACGAAATTAATTTCTTCATTTTTCAATCTGAATTTTATTTTTAAATTAGGATAAATTTCGTCTTAATTTAATACACAAAAAAATAAAAGTCAAATTTTCCGCCTTAACAGGGACGAAAAAATCAGCCTACAAATTCCGATATGGCTCTTTCTAAATCACTTATTCCCTCTTCTATATCCTCAAGCTGTGACATTGCAAGTTCTGGAAAGCGCGTTATCTCAATCGTCCTTAAAATTATTTTTCCGCTTGAGTTTCTATATTCACCCCACCAAACGCCCGGGAATTTCGTCTCTTGCCATACGGTTAAACCTTCGCTCTCATATATTATTTTGACACTGCCGCGACCGAGGAACTCATCAAGGAACTTCGCTTCATCATACGATAGGGGGAAATTACTCAAATTTATCGTTCTTGTCTTCTTTTCGTTCTTAAGTTCAACAAGGGCATGTTTTATCTCGTTTATGATAAAAATTGCATTTGTTAAGTTAGTTTGCACTTTCTCTCCACTTTTTTATTTGTTCTTTGATTTCATCAATGACCTTATCAATAGCTTCGGTTACCTCCGGGCTCATTTTATCCCCCCATTGGTTCGTTTTCGGCTGAACCCCAACCACTAAACTTTCACTTGGTTTTATATCAAGTAGATTCATCAAAGCTACCACCTCGTGAAATGTTATTTGATGCTCCGATACTTTAAAACCTATATAACTCGGGATTTCTTCAAGTTTAAACTTCGCCACCTCTCCTGGCTTGCCGTTAAAATTAATTGCGTCAATAACAATCAGATGTGTTTTACCTTCAAGATATGGCAAAAGATAAATACCGAGGGAACCGCCATCAATTATTTCAACATCTGGCGATTCCCCTATTTCTTGAGAGAGTCGCTTCACGACTTCAACGCCAAATCCATCATCCCCAAGCAATGGATTTCCAATTCCAAGGATACCTATTTTCATTTCTCTTTCTTTTCCCATGGCTTTTCAATTGGTTCCCATCCCAAGGGTCTTGTTTTAAGTCCGGTTATCATAGACGAGAGCATCCCTTTCTCGCGGAAAACCTCAAGATAAATCACAAAGCTTATATGATGAATCATGAATCCAATTATTCCCCACATTATCATTTTGTGTATCATTCTAACATTTGCTTCTCCTCCGAATAATGGTATAACCCAACCGAAAAGGGTATCAAAGAAACCACCCGGGTTTATTCTCCCAGCCATCGCAAAACCAGTTAAACCTTGGACAGAGGCAGCAAGGAAAAGGATAACATAAGTTAATGTGGCAAGCGTATTATGACCAAGTGTGTGAAGTTCATAGTCGGTATAGCGAAGAGTTATATAATCTTTTAATTTCCACCACGCTTCTTTCCAAAAATCAGCTCTCCAGATATGAAATCTAAACCATTGTCTGTAAGTTTTTCCCGCAAACCACCAGTATGCTCTAAACAAACCGTTGAGCGTAAAAATTATTGCTGACAGGAAGTGTAAATTTTTCATCGTCGCCATAATAGTTGCACTAAATGGCTCATCAGCATTGGGGCGATAAAATGGTGTGCTAATATAAAGCCCTGTAAAAATTAACACGCCAACAACGATGACATTAATCCAATGGCTTATCCTGACCACAGGGTCCCAAACATAGTACCTCGTCACGCATTCACTTTCAACGCGATAAATTTGATTTGCTTGCATTTTTCACACCCTCCTTACTTTTTATAAAATTTCAATTTTCGTTATCTCATTTCCGTTAACATCAAGGACATGGGTTGAACACGCAAGGCAAGGGTCAAAGGAATGTATGACTCTTAAAATTTCAAGTGGTTTATGTGGGTCATGCAGAGGAACACCGATCAATGACTCTTCCATTGGACCTCTTTGTCCCATTGCATCTCGTGGAGAACCGTTCCAGGTAGTTGCGACGACAGCTTGATAGTTTGCAATTTTTCTATCTTTTATCTTGACCCAATGTGCAAGGGCTCCGCGAGGCGCAGCATAAACTCCAACCCCTTTTAGTTCATCTTTTGGCCAAGTTGACGGGTCCCATTTTTCCATATTTGCAGTTTGATAGTCGCCAGCCTTTATATTCGTGATAAGCTCATCGTAAAGTTTCTTCAGCATGTTCATTGCTCTTCTTGTTTCAATTCCTCTTGCAATTGTTCTCCCCAATGTTGAATATATCGCTTTAAATGGAAGATCAAGTCTTTTCAGTGCTTCATCAACATATGCTTTAACTTCGTCGTCTTTATGAGCCAGGGCGATTATCGTGCGGGCAAGTGGACCCCCTTCCATTGGCTTACCTCTCCAACGCGGGGCTTTCATCCAGGAGTATTTTTTGCCCATGTCAAGAAATTCCCACGGCGGTGTTGGTCCAGTATACTTCGGGTTCGTTTCCCCTTCCCAGGGATGAAACGCGATTTTATCACCCTTTGAATATTCAAACCAAGAGTAGGAAACATATTCTTGAATTTGCTCTGGATCAGTTGGATCAACTTCGTGGACTTCGTTCAAGTTTCCGTTTAAAACGACTCCACCCTTCCACCTGTTCGTCTTCATAATAGTTTTGACATCGGCTGATACTTCTGGGAACTCACCGTAGTCAAGGACACCTTTATCACTTACGCCACCGCCCCATTTTGCCCATTCCTTATAGAAAGACATTATCGCAACGAGATCGGGCCAGTAGAGTTGCTCAACGATTTGCTCTGCTTCTTCAATTTTTGATTTAACAAGCGCTAGTTTATCAATGTTTATCGCGTCGGGATGATTTAAATTGATAGCACATGGCATACCTCCAACGATCAAATTTGGATGCGGATTTTTACCACCGAAAACAGCATGAATTTTAACAATCTCCTTTTGCCAATTCAAAGCTTCAATGTAATGAGCAACAGCTAGGAGATTAACCTCTGGGGGAAGCTTATATCCGGGGTGACCCCAATATGCGTTGGCGAAAATTCCAAGCTGACCCGACTCGACGAATTTCTTCAGCCGATTTTGAACATCAGTGAAATATCCAACGGATGACTTTGGCCAATTTGAAATTTTTTGAGCAAGCTCAGCCGTTGCCTTTGGGTTAGCTTTCAAAGCGGATACGACATCAACCCAATCAAGGGCGTGGAGATGATAGAAGTGAACCACATGGTCATGGACGAAAAGCGTAGCGATCATTATGTTTCTTATCAAGTTCGCATTTTTCGGAATTTCAATTTTGAGTGCGTCTTCAATTGCTCTGACGGATGTAACTGCATGCACAAGGGTGCAGACACCGCAAATCCTTTCAGCTAACGCCCAAGCTTCCCTTGGGTCGCGATCACGCAAAATTATTTCAATTCCTCTGAAAAGAGCGCTTGTGCATGAGGCATCCTTAACAACATTTCCATCAACAATAGCTTGAACTCTTAAATGACCCTCAATTCGGGTCATCGGGTCTATTACAACTTTTTGTGCCATTTTTCACTCCTCCTTTTGTTTCTTTTCTTCAACTTTTGATTCTTTCGCTTTCTGGGTTGCTTTTTTAACAATTGAAGCTACAAGATGAGCCCCTGTTGCAACTGCAACCCCAATTGCAAATCCTTTACCTATGTCATCAGCCGTTGCAAATCCAGGCAAAGGAACATCCGCAACATGTTGATAAAGTGGTCTATTGTCCCAATAATCTGGCTCGGAACAACCAAGGCAGGGATGTCCAGATTGAATCGGAAAGCTTGTCCCTTCATTCCATCTGACAACCGAACAAGCATTATATGTGACCGGTCCCCTACAACCAACTTTATACAGACACCATCCCTTTCTTGCTCCTTCATCATCAAATTTCTCAACGAACATACCCGCATCAAAAAATGCTCTGCGATAACATTTGTCATGAATTCTCTGTCCATAAAACACCCTCGGTCGTTTCAAGTTATCAAGCGCTGGCAAAGAGTCAAATGTAATTAAATGAACTATCGTTCCGACAATAACTTCAGCTATTGGCGGGCAACCCGGGATATTTACAACTGGCTTATCGCTTATCAACTTGTAAATCGGTTTAGCTCCCGTTGGATTTGGATGTGCTGTCGTGACACAACCGAATGAGGAACAAGAACCGACGGAGATGATCGCTTTTGCGCCTTGAGAAGCTTTTTTAAGATATTCAAGCGCTGTCATTCCGCCAACTGTGCAATAAACACCCCCATCCTTTGTTGGGACAGAACCCTCAACAGCGAGGATATAATTTCCAAAGTTCTTTTTCATCCCCTCCCAAACTATTTCCTCCGCTTGATGACCAGCTGCAACTTGAATCGTTTCCATATAGTCAAGCGAGATTATATTTAAGACGACATCTGAAATCAACGGATGTGAAGACCTTATCAATGACTCCGTGCAACAAGTGCAAGCTGCAAAGTTAAGCCAATAAATTGGGGGACGAGGTTTTGACTCAAGGGCACGAACAATTTTCGGAAACATTGTGCTCTCAAGCCCAAGATAGGCGGTGGTAAGAAGACAGAACCTCAAAAAATCACGCCTTGAGATCCCGCTTCTTTTCACCGCCTCATAAAATGTCTCCTGCCTCTGCATCTTTAAAACCTCCCTTTGTTTTATCAAATTTGTTTTTCAAGTTGAACAAATCTCCCATATTTAAATCCCATCTTCCGCAAAAAGCCGAGCGTCTCCTCATCCGCAAATTCAGTAACCGTGCAAACCCTTCTCAATCCAAGCTCCCTAACCTTGTCAAGAAACTCAACCAAAAGACGTCTTCCAATGCCTCTCCTTCTGTAATCCGGATGGACAACAATTGCTATAAGCCAAGCACACTCAGGACCTTGATACCATTTGGGTTGCGTATCCCCAAAAATAAATCCAACTGGCTTGTCGCCAAGATAGGCAATTCTACCAAACAAACTTCCCGAACTCTGTATTTCTTTTAAAAGTTCAATAAACATCCTCTCACAAAAAAAGCTATAACATCCCTTCTCTTTTAATTCCTTTTGAAACTTTACAATATGCTCCATATCGTAAGCCGAAAACTCCTTAGTTTCAATCTTCTCAAAAAGTTGCCTCTTCAAATTCAAAGCAAACTTTGTTCAAAAATTTTAACAGGTTTAGAGGAAGGTGCTGTCATCCCGATGAGGTCGCGAAAACCGTTGAATTTATCTATGTTAATTTTGACTTTTCTTCTGATGACACTTTTTATAAGTCCCGCATATTTAACATCTCCAACGATTTCGGCACCAATGAGGCGATTTCTTTCAAAATAGTAAAGTTCAATAACCCCGTCGCCTTTAATTTCCTTGCGAAGTTTCTCTTCATCGTAAACATCTCCGATTGAAAAGTAAACCTTATCAAAAACGGTAAGCGAATTAACTCTTATACCGCCCTCGTAATTAACATTCTTTCCTACGATATTTGCCCCCGCAACCCTTCCCGTTTCCATTGCGTTAGCCCAAACAGGGAAAGGTCTTATTGAGTCATCAATTACGCTTCTTAGCTCAATGCAATCACCAGCAGCGTAAATATCTGGCTCAGATGTGCGCATTTTGTCGTCAACAAGAATTCCACCCCTTGGTCCAAACTTCAAAACACCACTTACAAAATCAACATTTGGAACAACCCCAACCCCGATTATCACAGATGAGCATTTTATCTTTCTTTTATTCGTCTTTACGGACTTAACAGGATTTCCTGATATTTCAATTGGCTTCTCCTCTTTTAAAATTTCAATCCCATTTTCAATAAGTTGTCTCTCAATCATTTCCGCAACCCGTCTGCTGAAAACAGTGCTCAAGATGTAAGGCGCTATCTCAATTATTGTTATCCTCTTTTTAAACCTTAAAAGTGCAAGTGCCGACTCAACACCAACCGGTCCGCCCCCAATTATGACAACCTCTTTTGAATCATCACTTTTGATTTTTTCTGCGTCCTCATAAGTTCTCAAAACATAAACCCTCTTATTCCTCTCCCCCGGGATACCGGGTAACCTCGGCGAAGCCCCACTTGCTATAAGGAGTTTATCATACTTGTATTCACTCTTGTCAGTCATTAAAACTTTATTTTTAGCGTCAACCTTAATAGCTCGCTCGCCAAGTTTCAGGTTCACATTCATATACCTGTAAAAGTCATCTCGTATTGAAAATAAATTTTCCTTTGACAAGGTCCCCTCAATATAATAGGGCAAAACGACCGGGGAATAGTAAGGCATCCCCGGCTCAAGCGCTTCCTTTGAGATTACATTTATTGAACTTTTCGTGTCCCATTTTCTTATCTCGCGAACGGCTGAGATGCTTGCGATACTATTTCCTACGATAAAAATTTTCACAAAAACTTACTCATTTAATTTTGAATCAGCTCTTTAAAAAGTTTTTTAATCGCCAGAACAAAAGGCGAACCTGATTTGATCAACGGCTCAACCAACGGCTCAAATCTAAAAACATTTTCATCCCACGGCAAGAAATAAATTGGCAAGTTCAAAATCTTGCTATCAAGTCCCGATAAAATTTCCCTTACCTTTGTCTCTTCATCTCTAACTTTGTTGAAAACAAGATGGATATGTGGAATCCCCAATTTTTTCGCCAGATTCACTGCTTGATTTAGCACAAAGATAGAATTAAATGTTGGCTCGGAAACAATTACAGCGTGATGAAATCCTTTTGCTATCGCCCTCCCAAAGTGTTCAAGTCCAGCTTCTGTGTCCATAATTATGACCTCTCCTTTGCGTAAATTGATATAATTTACAACCGCCTGAAGCAAATCATTTTCAGGGCATGCACATCCGACCCCGGGTTGTTGAAAAGTTCCCATTACAAGAAGGTTTAAATTTTCCCTGATCCTTAGACCAAATCTATCAACGACATCACTGACATCAGGGTTTAATCTGAAGAACAGCCCCCAACCTGTCCCTGGTCTTGCACCTGTTTTCTCTTCAATATAATCAAGCTGTTTATTTAGCGGGATAATTTCATTTGCTTTTTCAAAAGGCACTCCAAGTGCGAAAGGTAAATTCATCTGCGGGTCCTCATCCACAGCTAAAACTTTTAAACCAGCTTCAGCGAACAAATACGCAAGCACAGCCGAAATAACCGTCTTACCAACACCGCCTTTTCCAGTTATGACTATCCTCTTGCCAAGTTCAACTTTATTTTCAACATCTGGAATTTCAGATAAAATTTCCGCAATGATTTTATCTCTTTCCTTTTCATCCGCTGTTGTAAACGACATATCAATTAAATTTTATGTTTTTCATTTTGTTCAAATCACAACCGCCTCAGGAACTGGCAAATTCAAAGCAATTCTCTTTTGACGGATTCTGTCAAGTATTCCTTTCACTGCTAATTCTGGGTCACATTCAACGTATGCTTCTCCACCCGTAATTGATTTCAATTCTTTTGTAAGAACCTCTCTTACTTTTGGACCTCCAAGGACTCTCGGCGGTGGGCAAACATGAACTGTGACACCAAGAGCAAGTGCCCAAGTTCCAATTGAGATCGCTTTTTCAGAAATTAACTCTGGCGCCGAAGCTACAACTGGCAGATCCGAAACCTTCAACCCAAGTCGCTCAGATAAAGCTTTTAGCAAAACACCGATCCTTGAATTATCAACACACGAGCCCATATGAATTGCAACTGGCAAACTATTTAAACCAGCAACATTACCAAGCGCTTTCAAAACCTGTTTTAAGCCGTTCCCAACTTCAAATGAATCAACTTTGTTCGGGTTCAAGAAACCAGCTTGTCCAGCTATATGAGCGATGCACCCAGTAACGATGACAAGGACATTATTTTTGAGCAATCCCTTAATCATTCTCTCCGTAAAAGCAAGTCGTCTCGTCTTTGGATTTGGACAGCCAACGATTGCAACCACTCCGAAAATATTTCCATTCACTATGTTATCAATCAGCGGTTTGAGTGGGTCATCGGAATTGATTTTCTTTAGAACCTCAAGCAAAGCTTCAACTGAAAATCCAGCAATTATTTCTTCAGCTCCGTCAGGAATATAAACCCTGCTTGGGTCTCTGCGTGTATAAGCTTCAAGAGCGGTTTCAATCACTTGTTTTGCAACCTCATCGGCTTTTTCAGGCGAATACTCTAAATGCATCGCTCCGGGAATCTTTACAAAAGGCATCGTTGTAATAAGCTTGGTATGATAACAAGAGGCGACATCAGCAAGAATTGGCCAAATACATTGGTAATCAACAACCATTGCATCAAGAGCTCCTGTCACGATCGCAAGCTCTGCCTGAAACTCATTCCCAGCCAGTGGAATCCCATGTCTCATCAAAACCTCATTCCCAGTGCAACAAATTCCAACTATGTTTATACCTTTTGCACCCAAGGATTTCGCTTTCTCGTTTAATTTGTCAGCCCATTCAACAATTTTTTCAGACAAAAGCGGATTATGACCGTGAACAGCTATGTTGACATATTCAGGTTTAATCGTTGCAAGGTTTGCAAAACTACGGATTGGCTTAGGAGTTCCAAACAAAACATCCGAAAGTTCCGTTGCCATAGTCAAACCCATATAGCCGTCAATCAACCCCATTTGAAGGTCAGCAAGCAAAATGTTAATTGGATCGGCGTCATTCCCCATGCTTGTTCTATGCATTGCGTTCATAA
>NZ_FAOO01000006.1:124610-141435 GCF_900070205.1 Candidatus Thermokryptus mobilis
GGTTTCCCTTAGAAGATTTCTCGCCACAATTACATCAGCGGTTGCACCACATACACCAACCCTTGGTCCGCCGTTGAAGACATCAATTCTGCAAGGTCCCATATAACACATCCTACAACAAACCCCAAGCTCACCGAAACCACATTGTGGCTCCTGAAGTGCTAACCTTTGAAGCGATGTCGTCTTAACCTCTTTTTCCTGCTTTTTCAACATTTCAATGTTTGACTCCGGAATTAAACCGAAATTATGCGCCTTGTTGTTCCAAACCCTTTCCTTATCTTTTAAAATATCCGCCATTTTAGATTACCTCCACATATGTTTTTGTTGTTCTTGAAAGAGAAGAGATTGTTTTTTCCCTCTTATACTCTTCAATTGTCGCCACATCTGCATAGATTAAAGCGTTTGTCGGACAAGCTT
The DNA here is from genome assembly GCF_900070205.1 of Candidatus Thermokryptus mobilis. NCBI lineage: Bacteria > Pseudomonadati > Candidatus Kryptoniota > Candidatus Thermokryptus > Candidatus Thermokryptus mobilis. The sequence continues at coordinate 125,028 of NZ_FAOO01000006.1, forward strand.
CAACGCAAGCTGGTATCCTTCCCGATTTAACTCTCTCATTGCAACCATCACATTTTCTTGAAACTTTCCTCTCAAGGTCGGGGTATATTGCTCCAAACGGACAAGCCATGGCACATTGCCAGCAACCTATACATTTCGTCTCGTTATAAACAACAAGGTCTGTCTCAGGGTCACGATAAATTGCAGATGTTGGACAAATAGCAACGCATGGGGCATCCTCACAATGCGCACATCTCAAAGAGGCGATAAACCCGTCAAATTTAAGAACACTGTTAAATCTTGGCGGACTTGGCACCTCAAAAATTGCCTTGTAAATATCTTTTGACATTGAATGTTCAACAGCACAAGCTATCTCACAACTTTTACAACCCGTGCACTTTGATGCTTCAATGAAAACCTTTTTCATTTTCTCCTCCAATTAATTTTTCTCTCTCCTGAATTTTTAAAGCAAATTTTATGCCTGTATTTTCCCTGCAAAAATGAATGAAAAAAAGGGATTCGCTGTCAAGAATGACATTTGCAAATGGTTTATCAATGCCAAATTTGACAAAATTTTCTAAAAACCTTGAAAGCAACGCTTAAAAAAGTTATATTAAAAATAAAAAACTATGACCGAGCAACCGATCCCTCAACAAATTAACATTGAACTTGGCGAAAAGGAAGCAGAGGGAATTTATTCAAACCTTGCGATCATAACACACTCACCCGCTGAGTTCGTGATTGATTTTACAAGGATTCTCCCCGGGGTTCCAAAGGCGAAGGTCTTTGCAAGGATAATAATGACCCCACAACATGCAAAACTTTTATTAAAAGCGCTTGAAGACAACATAAGAAAATACGAATCCACCTTCGGCGAAATCAAAATCTTTGGCGACACCGAACAAAAAACCCTTGGATTTAAACCTTAAAAACTCAATGGGATAGAAACTATGTTCGGATATTTCACCCTTGTCCTTCACACACACCTTCCCTATGTGGTCGGTCATGGCAGATGGCCACATGGGATGGACTGGCTAAACGAAGCCGTGAGTGAATGTTATATACCTCTTTTGAATGTTTTTAACGAATTAAGAAATGAAGGCGTAAACTTCAAAGTCACAATTAACATTTCCCCAATCCTTGCAGAGCAACTTGCAAGCAGGGAGTTTTCTGATGAATTTCTGCAATATCTTGACATGAGAATAAAACTTGCCGAGGAAGATGAAATTGAATTCAAGCGAACGGGAAGAAAAAACCTCGCCGAAGTAGCGAAGTTTTGGAAAGAGTTTTATTTGGGGATTAAAAGAAGTTTTATTGATGCATACCACACAGATTTGCTTTCTGCTTTTCGTTCGCTTCAAGACTCAGGGCATATTGAGATAATTACCTGTGCAGCTACGCACGCATATTTACCTTTGCTTGCGCTTGACACAAGCGTTCAAGCCCAGATCAAACTTGCCGTTAAAACACACGAAAAGTATTTCGGCAGAAAACCAGAGGGGATATGGTTGCCTGAGTGTGCTTATAGACCAGGTTATAAATGGAGAATCCCCGTTGAACTTGAACAAAATTTGACGCCAGTTGAGTATGAAAGAAAAGGGGTTGAAGAATTTCTTTCTGAAAACGATCTTAAATTTTTCTTCATTGACACGGCAACACTTCGTGGTGGGAAAACAATCGGGGTTTATATTGAAAGATTTGAAGGATTGAGAAAGCTATGGGAGCAATTTGAATCGCAAGTTAAATACAGACCTGAGGAGGAAAAATCGCCTTACGAGATTTATCTTGTTGGCTCTGGCAAACCAGAGAAAAGACCGGTTGCGGTTTTGACTCGTGACCCCAAAACCGGGCTTCAGGTTTGGAGCGGTGAATGGGGTTATCCAGGCGATGCTTGGTATCTTGATTTCCACAAGAAAAAATTCCCAAGCGGTTTAAGATATTGGCGCGTTACGAACCCAAAGGCAGACCTTGCGGATAAACTTGAATATGAACTTGAAAAGGTTGAAGAACGGCTTGAAGAGAATTCATCCCATTTTGTTGATCTGATAACAGCAACATTGAAGGAACATTACGATAAAACTGGCAAGCCAGGGGTTTTGACCGCACCTTACGATACAGAGCTTTTCGGTCATTGGTGGTTTGAAGGACCAAGGTTTTTAAAAAAGGTTTTCCAAAAGCTTAACAATTCCGAATTCGTAAAGCCAGCCACAGCTTCAGAAGCAATTGAAAAATCTAATCCGACAACCGTCGTCTCGCTCCCCGAGGGTTCTTGGGGAGAGGGTGGTTACCATTACATCTGGCTCAACAAAGACACGGAATGGACCTGGAGACATATCTATCCGAATGAATTTAAGATGAGAGAGTTTGCAAAAAAGTTTCACAACTCTAACGATGAAAAGTTAATATTTATGTTAAAGCAACTCGCCAGAGAGCTGGTGCTTTTGCAGTCGTCCGACTGGCAGTTCTTGATATCAACGATTTCAGCTCGCGATTACGCCGAGATGAGAGTTTTACTTCACCATGAAAACTTCACAAGAATAGCTGAAATAATTGAAAGGTATACCAGAACCGGGGAGTTAAAATTTGAGGATTGGAACTTTGTCGTTGAATGTGCACAAAGGGACAAAGTTTTTGACGAGATTGACCCGAAATGGTGGGCTGAGGTTGAATTTCCGTAATTACATTTTTTTTATTAACTTAAAATCAGGCAATAAAACTTTGTTTTCAACAATGACTCGCTCAGCGATAGTTATAGATGGGATTTTTGTTGACCCAGAGATTGCAAGTGCTTATTTCAAATGCGATCTTGAAAAATGCAAGGGGGCGTGTTGCTTTATGGAGGCGGATTACGGAGCACCGCTTCTTGAGGAAGAAATTGAGCAAATAAACAACGCCCTGCAAATTGTAAAAAAGTATCTGCCCGAAAAAAATGTGAAATTCATTGAAGAAAATGGATTCTACGAGAGAACTGAAACAGGGCTCTCAACAAAATGTATTGACCGCAGGGAGTGCGTCTTCGTTTACTGGGAAGATGGCATAGCTAAATGTTCATTTGAAAAGGCATTCTTAAACGGTGAAATATCCTTCAGGAAACCAATTTCCTGCCATCTTTTCCCGCTGAGAAATTACAGTTTAAGGGGCGCCCTCGTTGGAGGCGACATCTTAAAGTATGTGAAAATCCCGGAGTGCAAGCCAGGCGTAAAGAAAGGAAAGAAAGATGGAGTTAAACTTTATGACTTCCTAAAGCCAGCAATTATAAGATACTTCGGGTCAGGGTGGTACGATAAAATGCTTGAAGCACTAAACACGATAAACAACCGGGAGGTGAGATAATGTTAAAAATCGGACAACATCAAACAATACAACAGAAACTAACGCCACAACAAATTCAATACCTTAAGCTCCTTCAAATCCCTGTAATACAACTTGAGCAAAAAATCAAAGAAGAGCTTGAGCAAAACCCATTCCTTGAAGAAGGTCTTGAAGCATCTCCAGAAGAGGTAATTGAACTTGAACTTGGTGAAAATCAAGAAGTTGGACAAGCAGTTAAGCAAGAGTTAGTTGAGGAATATGAAGAAACGACACAAGAAATTCTTCCAAAGCCAGATGATGAATACACATTTGAGGATTTTGTCAAGGCACTTGAGGATGAAGATTCCACCTCATTTAATAAGAACTTAAACGAGGAGAACGAGGAGGAAATACCTTGGCAACCACCAGCGATGGAGTCCTTGGAAGATAAACTTCTTCAACAGCTTGCTCCGATAGTAAACGAGAAGGAATACAGAATAGCTGAGGAAATTTTAGGAAACATAAACGATGATGGTTACTTGACAAGAAGCGTTGAGGAAATAGCAGAGGATTTGCGCCTTGGGGAGAAAATGGAAGTAATGCCCGAGGAGGTTGAAAATGTATTAAAAAAAATTCAACGCCTTGACCCACCTGGAATTGGAGCAAGGGATTTAAAAGAATGCCTTTTGGCTCAACTTGAAGTTGGTGACTTCCCCGAGGATAAAAAAACACTCGCCATTCGCATATTGAATGAAGCATATGACGATTTTATGAAGAAGAAATACGATGAGTTGATGAAAAGGTTTAACATAAGCGAACAAAAGTTGGGCAGTGTCTTGCAGATAATTCAGCGTTTGAATCCAAAACCTGGGGAAGGTAGAGCGGTAATTCAAGAATACATCGTCCCGGACTTTATAGTTGAAAGAGTTGGTGACGATTTCGTCATAACTTTGAACGAGAAAAATGTCCCTATGATTCGGCTTAATAGAACATATTACAATCTCCTAAAAAGGCAGAAAAAACTTCCTGCTGAGATAAAAGATGAGATAAAAAAACAATTTGCAAGGGCGAAATGGTTTATCGCTTCAATTTATCAACGCAGGGAAACGCTTTTGAAAATAATGCGCGCTATAGTTGAATTGCAGAGGGAATTTTTTGAGACGGGAGAAAATTTAAGACCGATGATTTATAAAGATGTCGCAGAGAAAGCCGGGGTTGACATATCAACGGTCAGCAGAGCGGTAAATCAAAAATATGTCCAGATGGATTTTGGAATTTACAGGTTGCGAGACTTTTTCAGCGAGAAAGTTAACACATCAAACGGAACAGAGGTTTCAATTAAGGAATTGAAGGAAAAAATCAAACAGATAATTGAGCAGGAAGACCCGAGAAAACCTTTAACGGACGACCAGATAGCTGAAATTCTGCGTTCACAGGGGTTTAACATCGCAAGAAGAACTGTGGCAAAGTACAGGGACCAGCTTGGTATTCCAACAGCGAGATTAAGAAGGCGAATTGAATAAAAACAAAAATTTGAAGGGCATAAAGTGGAAAAAATTTTGAGAGCGACAACTATACTTGGCTTAATACATAATGGTCAAGCGGTGATGGGAGGAGATGGGCAAGTTACGCTTTCGGACACTATAATGAAACACGGGGCTAAAAAAGTCCGAAAAATTTATAACAATAAAATACTTGTCGGGTTTGCCGGTGCATCCGCGGATGCACTTGCGCTTATGGAAAGATTTGAAGCAAAACTTGAACAATACAAAGGGAATCTCTTACGTGCAGCAACAGAACTCGCAAAGGACTGGCGAATGGATAAATATCTGAGAAGGCTTGAAGCGTTGCTTGCGGTTATGGACAAGGAAAATGCATTGATAATTTCTGGGACAGGTGATGTGATAGAGCCAGATGATAAAATCGTTGCAATTGGCTCTGGCGGAAGCTATGCACTTGCAGCAGCAAGGGTCCTTGTGAAACATTCCAATTTATCTGCTCGCGAAATCGTTGAGGAATCATTGAAAGTAGCAGCCGATATATGCATTTACACAAATCATAACATCATCATAGAAGAGCTTTGAGTGTTTAAAACAAAAAATTTAAATTCTGAAATGACATATAACAACAGGAAGGAAAAAGTTGCCGAAATAGTTCAAAAGCGCGATTTAAAAGACCTCACGCCCGAGGAAATCGTAAAGGAACTTGATAAATACATAATCGGTCAGGAACAAGCTAAAAGAGCAGTTGCGATTGCCTTGCGAAATAGATGGCGCAGGCAACAAGTCCCACCCGAATTAAGAGAAGAAATTACACCGAACAATATAATTCTTATAGGTCCAACTGGCGTTGGAAAAACTGAAATAGCAAGACGACTCGCTAAGCTTGCAAATGCACCTTTCGTCAAAGTTGAGGCATCAAAGTTTACGGAAGTTGGATATGTCGGGAGAGATGTTGAATCAATGATAAGGGAACTCGTTGACATAGCAGTCAACATGGTCAAGATGGAAAAAATGGAAGAAATAAAAGACAGAGCGAAAGAACTCGCTGAAGAAAGGATACTTGATATCTTGTTACCCAAGAGGAAGAGAAAAAAATTTGAGGAAAACGAGGAGTTTGAATATGAAGAAGAGGACGAAATGCAAAGAACCCGCGAAAAATTAAGAAAACAACTTCAAGAGGGCAAGCTTGATTCAAGAACAATAGAAATTGAAGTTTCAACCCAACAATTCCCGGGGATGCAAATTCTAGGTCCCTTTCCAGTTGATGATATTGCGATGACGATGCAGGATATAATTGAAAATGTGATGCCGAAAAGATATAAGAAAAGAAGGATGACGATAGCTGAAGCGCGAAATTATTTAATTCAGGAGGAAGCGCAAAAACTAATTGATATGGAAGCTGTAATTCGTGAAGCGATACGAAGAGTTGAAAACCTCGGTATCGTCTTCATTGACGAAATTGACAAAATCACAAACCCGGGAGGATACACCGTTGGTCCGGATGTCTCGCGCGAGGGAGTTCAAAGAGACCTTCTTCCAATAATTGAGGGCTCAAATGTAATGACAAAGTATGGCATTGTTAAGACAGACCATATATTGTTCATCGCTGCTGGTGCATTTCATGTGGCCAAGCCGAGCGACTTAATCCCCGAGCTTCAAGGGCGCTTCCCAATAAGGGTTGAATTAAACCCACTCACCGAAGAGGACTTCGTGAAAATCCTAACTTTGCCTGAAAACGCCTTGATAAAACAATACAAAGCATTGCTTGAAACCGAAGGAGTTGAAATTGAATTCACCGATGAAGCGATAAGAGAAATAGCGCACTATGCTGCACAGGTAAATGAACAACTTGAAAACATAGGCGCAAGGCGACTTCAAACCGTTATGACAACGCTTCTTGAAGACATACTCTTTGACGCCCCGAAATTGAAAGGTCAAAAAATTTTGATAACAAAGGAATTTGTTCAGGAGAAGCTATCAGCCATCGTCCAAAACAGAGACCTAAGCCGTTACATCTTGTAAAGAGCAAACTTTATATAAAATGGCCTCTTTGCGCATTGAAATTTCCGATAATTTAAATGAGTGGTCAAATTTTATCTTGAGCTCCCCTCAGTCAAATCCTTTCCTTTCAATAAATTGGTTGAAGCCCTACGCTGAAATTTTCAACCTAAATTTTGAAGTCACCTTCGTAAGAAAGGGCTATGAAACCATAGCAGGGATAATTTTACCCGTTAAAAAGAAATTTCTCTTACATGTCTTAACACCTTTGCCGTTCACATACTATAACGGCATAACTTTCAAAAACTTCCAATCCGAGAAAAGACAAAAGGAAATACTTGAAAAAAACGAGTCAATTTTAATGCTTCACAAACACATAATTAAAAAAATTGATTTCTTTGTCTTCAAACTTCACCACACGATTTACGACATAAGGCAATTCAAGTGGCTTGGCTACAAGGTAAAGCCAAGATATACATTCGTGCTGAATCTTAATCCAATTGATCTTGTCTGGGAAAGGATGAGCAACTCTTTGAAAAGAAAAATAAAAGAAGCTCAAGAAGTTGGCTTTAGGGTCTTAAAGTCAAAATCAGCTGATGTGCTTGCCGAACAGCAAATTTTAAGCTATGAGAGGACTGGCGGTAAATTTTTCCTCGGTTTTGACAAATTAAAAAATCTATTGAACGAACTCGTCAATTCAGGCATCCTTGAGGTTTACTATCTCATTGACAGCCGAGGGGAAATACTTGCTTCAAGAGGAATTTCAATCTGGGGGGAAAAGGGATATGACATCGTTGCGGGGATGAGGGAAAGAGAATCGGATGTGGCTTCGCACTTTTTAGTTTGGAAAATACTTGAGGATTTGTCAACAAGAGGAATAACCGAGTTTGACTTCTGTGGGGCAGATATTGAAAAAGTTGCTTTCTTTAAAATGCAATTTGGGGGCGAGTTAAAACTTTCATTTGAAGTGAGTTTTGCAAAAGGAATCTTGAAATTTTTTCAAAGATGAACGTGCTTAATTCAATCGTTAAAAAAGCCAGCTTGATAAGTTTATCAAGAATTCTCAACATTCTCGGATTGCTCGTAGTCACGATCATACTCGCACGGCATTTATCAAAGAGAGAATTCGCACTTTATGATCAAATGTGGCTTATACTTAACACAATAAATCCAATCGTCTCATTCGCATTTTCAAGCGCCGTCTATTTCTTCGGTGTGAAGGAAAAATCAAGCAAATACATTTCAAGCATATTTTCCTTTCTTGCCCTCCTCGGATTCATCGTCACCATACTGTTTTATCTATTAAGGTTTGAAGTGGGGAGAATTTTAAACAATGCTCTTTTCCCAGAAAACTTCCCTTATTTCGCCTTGTTCTTTCTATTTTCAATCCCAACCGCAATCCTTGACTCCCTGTTCATTTTAAGAGGAAACTTTAAAAAACTTTTCATCATAACACTCATCACGGTAGCACTTTACATCATCGCTGTTTTCTCCTCCATTTTCATTAATAAAGGGATCATTTTTATACTCGCAAGTTTATCAGCCATAGCGATCTTAAGATTTATTTATACGCTTAACTTCATCAAGAAAAGTTTTGATCTCACACCAACATTTTCACATCTTAAGGAGATTTTGAAATACACATCCCCTCTTATCTTTGGACACATAAGTGCGATTTTATCAAGACAAATTGATAAGTTCATAGTAGCAAACAGCTTTGCGCCGGAGGTTTATGCCATTTATGGCGTTGGGGCTAAGGAACTTCCGGTAGTCCCGTTGATAACAAGCTCCTTTGCCTCAGTGAGTTTCCCAGAAATAAGCAAGCTATATGACGCTGGTAAAAAAATAGAGGTTGCAAAACTTATAAATGATGTCATAAAATCAACCGCTGTATTTGTCCTGCCCGTTTTTTCATATCTTTTTTTCTTCTCAAATGAATTCATCGTCGTTTTATTCTCCGCAAAATACATTGAAAGCGCTGAGATTTTTAGGGTTTATATATTTTTCCTCCCAGTGAGAATTCTACTTTACAGTCCGATCCTCTCAGCTCTTGGAAGGCAGAAAATTTATATGCTTGTTTCGCTCATTGATCTTGTCTTAAACTTTTCCCTCGGCTTGATATTTTTAAAACTTTTTGGTTTAAAAGGTCCCGCTATAGCCGTTGTGCTTTCAACATACATTGAGACCTCTTTGATGTTGTATTTTATTTTAAGGACACTTGTGGGTATAAGATTGCGGGACATTTTCCCTGCCAGGTTTTTACTTTCGGTTTTAACCATCTCAGTTTTTATTGCGGTATTTTGCTATTTGGTTGGCTCGCTTATCAGCGATGTTAATTTAAGGTTCGTCTTAACCGCTTCGCTTTTTTTATTCATTTATTTTGCGTTCATAAAAGTGAGGTTGATTTCTTTTGGTTGAATTTTTCAGTTTTATTTCCAAAATTTTAAGCGAACGAGCACCAAAACAAATAAAAAGGAGAAAAGCCATGTCCGATTACAGGGTTGAAAAAGACGCACTTGGGGAGGTAAAAGTTCCAACTTGGGCACTTTGGGGAGCACAGACACAAAGGGCGGTTGAAAACTTCCCTATAAGCGGAATAAGATTTCCGCAAACATTTATCAGGGCGATCGGGCTTGTGAAGTATTGTGCAGCAAAAGTTAACAAAGAACTTGGTCTGCTTGACGAGAAAAAAGCTGAGGCAATAATGGAGGCATCAAAGGAAGTCATTGAGGGGAAACTTGACGAACATTTTCCGCTTGATATTTTCCAAACGGGTTCTGGCACATCAACGAATATGAACGCAAATGAAGTCATCGCAAATCGTGCTTGTGAAATTTTAGGAGCTCAAAGAGGCGACAAAACAGTTGTCCATCCGAATGACCATGTAAATCTGGGGCAATCCTCAAATGATGTCATCCCAGCGTGTATTCACATTTCATCAGCGCTTGCTTTGAAGGAGAAACTATTACCAGCCCTTGAAAAACTTCACAAAGCTCTACTTGAAAAGGCAAAAGAATTTGACGACATAGTCAAGACAGGAAGGACCCATCTTATGGACGCTATGCCAGTGCGACTTGGGCAGGAATTTTCAGGGTATGCTTCCCAAATTGAACTTGCAATTGAAAGGATTAATTCCGTTTTGCCGAGGTTATATGAACTCGCATTGGGTGGAACGGCAGTGGGAACTGGGATAAATACACATCCAGAGTTTGGTAAAAGAATCGCCGAGGCGCTTTCTCAAGAAACAGGAATACCTTTCAAGGAAACGAGAAACCATTTTTCAGCTCAGGCAACCATGGACACGGCGGTTGAATTAAGCGGTGCTTTAAAGACACTTGCGGTTGCGCTTTACAAAATCGCAAACGACCTAAGATGGATGAATTCAGGTCCTCAAGCTGGTCTTGCTGAAATTCGCCTTCCCGCACTTCAACCCGGTTCATCAATTATGCCAGGAAAAATAAACCCAGTTATTCCAGAGGCAGTCATAATGGTATCAATGCAAGTTATCGGAAACGACTCGGTTGTAACATTGGCAGGGGCTTCTGGAAACTTTGAACTCAATGTTGCTCTCCCGGTTATCGCAAGAAATTTACTTGAATCAATTATGATACTTGCAAATGCAAGTGAGGTATTAGTTGATAAATGCATCAACGGAATCGTCGCTAACAAGGAACACATGCAACGCCTTGCTGAGCAGAACGCAATACTTGCAACTGCACTCACACCTTATATTGGCTATGATAAAGCAGCTCAAATCGTCAAAAAAGCAATGGCTGAAAATAAGACGATCCGCGAAGTTGTGCTTGAACTCGGCTTGATGAAAGAAGATGAGCTTGACAAAGTCCTTGACATAAGGAAGATGACAGAAGGCGGATTTGTAGCTGGGGTTTCGGGTGGTGGTTGATATATCAAGGGGGCATCACCGCCCCCTTTCTAAATTAAAAACTTATCAAGGGAAAAGATAAACTATGAAGATTGAAAAAATCCAAAGGAAACTCACCGAACTTGGAATTGATGGCTGGCTATTTTATGACTTTCACAACAGGGATAAAATCGGTTTGAAAATCCTCGGTTTGTCAATGCAAGGTCTCGCAACGAGAAGATGGTTTTATTTCATCCCAGCAAACGGCGAACCGATAAAACTTGTTCATAGAGTTGAACCCGATAAACTTGATTCCCTACCCGGGAAAAAATTTTTCTACTCGGGATGGCGCGAACTTCACGATCGTCTTAAAGAAATCCTCGGTTCGCCCAAGAAAATCGCTATGCAATACTCACCGATGAACGCAATCCCCTATATATCAATCGTTGATGCCGGGACAATTGAACTATTGCGAGATTTGGGACACGAGATTATATCATCGGCTGATTTAGTTCAAATTTTTGAGGCGCTAATTGATGAAAATTTAATCAAAACACATTTTGAAGCTGGAAAACTTGTTGATGAGACGCTTGATGAGGCATTTGAAGAAATAAGGAAAGGAGTGAGAAGCGGGAAGTACAAGACAGAATACGAAATTCAGCAATTCATTTTGAAAAGATTTTATGACAAGGGCTTAACATCTGATGAAGACCCACCAATAGTTGGGGTTAACGACCATCCAGCTAATCCTCATTTTTATCCGACGCCTGAAAATTCAAGGGAGATAAAGCCAGGAGATAAACTTTTAATTGACCTTTGGGCGAAGAAAAACGAGCCGGGGGCAATTTTTTATGATATAACTTGGTGTGCCTTCATAGGCGATGAGCCACCCGAGGAGTATGTCAATCTTTTTCACATCGTAAGGGATGCAAGAAGAGAAGCCTTGGCATTCCTGCAAAACCGCCTCAATCAAAATCTTGAAGTCGCCGGATGGGAGGTAGACGAAGTCGCAAGAAGATATATTCAAGAGAAAGGTTACGGGGATTATTTTACACATAGAACTGGTCATTCAATTGGGGAAAATGTCCACGGGAACGGTGCAAACATTGATAACTTTGAAACCCAAGATATAAGAAAGCTTCTCCCGGGCTCCCTTTTTTCGCTTGAACCCGGAATTTACATCCCAGGTAAGCTTGGGGTCAGATCCGAGGTAAATGTCTACATCAACTCTGAAAAGAAGGCGATCATCACAGGTCGCGAACAAGAAGAACTCGTCTTGATTTACTAAAAACAAACTCGGAGTGAAAATGTTTTTAACAGCTATAATCATTTACCTTGCGATTTTACTTACAATTGGAATTTTGAAAACAAGAACGGTTAAAACTCAGGATGACTTCATGGTTGCTGGGAGGTCAACCCCAGTTTATAAACTTGTTGGGACACTGCTTGCAACATGGATCGGTTCGGGAAGTATAATCGCTGGAGCTGGGCTTGCATATAGAGTTGGCTTTTCGGAGCTATGGCTTTCAGCAGGTGCTTGGGTTGCAATTGTGATTGTTTATTTCCTCGCTGGAAGAGTTAGAAAAATCGCTCAATATACCATGCCTGATATACTTGAGCAAAGATATAACAAATGGGCAAGGATACTTGGGACGATTACAATCGTGATCGCATATGTGACAATAGCAAGCTATCAATTCAAGGGTGGCGCATTTGTCCTCAACCTTGTCGCTGGAATTCCAGTTGAACAGGGAATTATAATAACTGCCGTTTTCGTCGTTTTGTTCACCGCTCTTGCAGGGCTAATCTCGGTTATAACGATGGACATAATCAACGGGACACTGATGTTGCTTGGGATAGCGCTTGCTGTCCCAATCGTATTAAATGATGTCGGTGGATGGTCAACTGTGAGGGAAACCTTACCACCGGATAGATTCGCAATTTTTGGTAAAAAGGACTTCATCTGGGCTATGGGTGTTTTCTTCCCAACATTTTTCCTTTTGCTTGGTGAATCAAGTATGTATCAAAAATTTTTCAGCGCAAAGGATGCAAAAGCAGCAAGACAAGCTGTTATCTTCTGGGTTATCGGAACAATTATAATTGAAACATCAATCACTGCGTTAGCTGTCTTTTCAAGCGTCAGATTTAAACTTGAGGAATCCGAAAAGGTTATCATTCATCTTGCAACGCACGGTCATGAAATAGGACTACCGCAAATTATTGGAATTATGCTGATAGTTGCTGCAATGGCTATAATAATTTCAACAGCAAACAGTTTCCTTTTAACACCAAGCACAAATCTTGTCAGAGATATATACCAAAGATTTATAAATCCCAAAGCATCACACAAACAAATAATCGCCTTGCAAAGGATTTTAATCTTCGCCCTTGGATTTCTTGGATATCTTCTGCTGACGAGATTCCAAACGGTTTTACAGATGGCTTTAACAGCTTATACGATGATAGGCGCTGGTTTAACGCCAGCTTTACTTGCAGCTTTTTTATGGAAAAGAGTTACAACTCCCGCAGGTGTTGCAAGTATAGCGACTGGAATGGGGATTACACTAATTATAACTCTTATCAATATGTTCAGGCACGAACCGATACTTGAAGCCGATTACATAGTCCTCCCAGCTGCTGCTGGTTCAATAACTGTTTTAATTGCTGTAAGCTTACTTACCCCGCCAGATCCACCCGAAAAATGGAAGCCATTCGTTGAAAACAAAAATTAAACTTGGAAAATGAAAAAATTTGCCTTTTTAATTCATCTAATTCTTTCGCTTGCACTTGCACAGCCAGAAAACATTGAAATACTTCACAGAAAGACATTTGAGAAAATCAAATTCATAGCCGATACATCAAACGGGGTCATTGGTGTCGCAGTTAAAAATCTTGCAACCGGTGAAACATTTCTCATAAATGAAAATTTGATTTTTCCACAAGGCAGTGCAATTAAAATCCCAATTTTAATTGAAGTTATGAAGCAGGCAAGCGAAGGGAGATTTAAACTAACAGACAAGATAAAAATTGAGAAAAAGCATCAAGTAGGAGGTAGTGGTGTCTTAAAAGAATTTGCCGATGGACTATCGGAATTGAGCATCTATGACCTCGCGGTTTTAATGATAACCGTAAGCGATAATACAGCAACAAACATTTTAATTGACCTCGTCGGGATGGAAAATGTAAATAAAACGCTTGAAAAACTTGGTTTGAAAAATACAAAATTACAACGAAAAATGATTCGCCCAGATGCATCAGCAAGGGGCGAAGAAAATCTTTCAACCCCAATTGAGGCGATGAAACTTATGGAAATGCTCTATAAAGGTGAAGTCATAAGCAAAGATGTCTCTCAAAAAGTTCTTGAAATCTTAACTAAAGAAAAAGAAGGAAGTCTTGGCAAATATCTACCCTCAGATATTAAAATAGCGAATAAACCCGGTGGGATTGAAGGAGTAAATTGCGAATGGGGAATAGTTTTGCTACCAAGACATCCATATATTATAATCGTGATGAGTAACTACAATTTAAAGTCAGCGCAGGAAACAATTGCCCAAATTTCAAAAATCGTATATGAACACTTTTGGCGTCTCTCGCTCTCAACAAAATATGGAACAAGAGTCCCGATTGAACTTCTAAAATAAGACATCGGTTAAAAATCTCGTCCTTTTAAAAACTTGATCAAACATTTCCTCGGTTAACTTATGCGTGAATGTGTTTCTTTGGCTCGGATGATAAGACGAGATCAAAATTAATTCCCTTGCTCCGTTTGATAGTTTTATTTCGTTTCCGTGAAAAAATTTTAATCTGCCATCAACGATTTTGAAACCTATTTTTTGCAATGTCTTCAAAGTTGTCTTAAAAGAAAGTTGCCCAAGCGTTACGATGACTTTAACCCGTTTTAAAAGTTTGATTTCATTTTCAAGATAGACATTGCAGTTTTGAATTTCACTTGGCAAGGGTTTATTTTCAGGCGGGGCGCAGCGAACTATCGCGGTTATATAACAATTTTTAAGTTTCAAACCATCATCAATTGATGTTGAATTTGGTTGATTTGCAAATCCAAACTTATACAACGCCTTATAAAGCCATTCACCGCTTCTATCACCCGTGAACATTCTCCCTGTTCTGTTTCCGCCGTGTGCAGCTGGGGCTAGCCCAACTACAAGAAGTCGTCCTTTCACATCACCAAATCCAGGAACAGGTTTTCCCCAGTAATCCCAATCTTTAAACCTTGCTGTCTTTTCATAAGCAACTTTCTGACGCCAACTAACAAGGCGTGGGCATAATTTACAACTTATCAACTTATCGTTAATCTCACCGATTGAACTGAATTTCAACATTGACATAAAATCATCAAATCACACCAAATTTTTTGCCAACCTTTTTAAATGCCTCAAGTGCCCTGTCAATATCATCCTTTGATAAAGCAGCGGATATCTGTGCTCTCAACCTCGCTTCACCCTTAGGGACAACGGGATACCAAAGACCTTTGATGTAAACTCCCTCCTTTAAAAGTTCCTCGCTCATATCCATCGCAAGCGATGCCTCTCCAAGCATAATCGGAACAATTGGATGAATTCCGTCAATTATCTTGAAACCGAGATTTTTTATCTCACGCCTGAAATAGAGCGTGTTTTCTCTGAGTTTGTCAATTAAAGATGTATCCTCTTCAAGCATTTTAATTGCTTCAAGAGTTGCCATAATCACTGCAGGCGGGAGCGAATTTGAAAATGTATAAGGTCTTGACTTTTGCCTCAGATATTCAATCATTTCTTTTTTACCGCTTATAAATCCACCCGCTGCACCACCAATTGCTTTGCCAAGCGTTCCAGATAAAACCTCAACTTGACCGAAAACGCCGAGTTCTTCAGCTGTCCCGCGCCCTGTTTTACCTATCACACCAAGACCATGTGAATCATCAACAAAAAGAATCGCATTATACTTCCGAGCAAGCTCAACAAGTTGAGGCAATGGCGCCATATCACCCTCCATACTGAAAACCCCGTCCGTTGCTATTATCCTGAAGCGATAATCCTTGTCTTTATCCTCCTCAAGCATCTGCTCAAGCGTTCTCCAATCACCGTGTGGATAAAGCTTCTTATCAACAACCTCCGCTCTGCACAACCTTATACCATCAATTATACTTGCATGGTTAAGTCGGTCGCTATAGATGACATCTTTATAATTCTCATAACCTAGAGATTCATTGACAAGTGAAGCAAAAAATCCCTCGTTAGCTGCAAAACAAGATGAAAAAAGTATCGTGTCTTCTGCCCCGACAAATTCAGATATTTTCTCCTCAAGCTGCTTATGAATTGATTGAGTCCCACAGATAAATCTAACCGATGCAACTCCGTAACCATATTCTTTTATCCCGCGAATCGCTGCTTCCTTAATCCTTGGGTGAGAAGCAAGCCCGAGATAATTATTTGAAGCAAGCATAACGACCTCACGACCATCAACCCTTACGATTCCACCCTGCTCACTTAAAAGAGGAATTTCCCGCTTATAGGTTTTTGTTTCCTGCAATCTTTTAATTTCACTTACTAAAACTTCCGTATAGTTCATGGTGCTTTAAAATTTTGTTTTAACGGATTAGCAAATTTTTAAATACTTCAGCCACGACCGGATTCATCAATGTCAAAGCAATTATCATTAAAATTATGAGAAAGTTAAGTTTCAAATTAACCCTATCAATTTTGGCATCAAGCCCGATTCTTACATTTTCAATCTTTGCATCAAGCTCGCTCCTAATACTCTCAATCTTTGCTTCAAG
>NZ_FAOO01000007.1:0-19620 GCF_900070205.1 Candidatus Thermokryptus mobilis
CACGGGTTGGTCAAAGTATGATACAGCTAATGGTTTCCCGAGCATTTGGACTTGGAGAGTAGCGGTGGATAGTTCTGATACTGCTTGGATTGGCACTCTTGGAAAGGGTTTAATAAAGTTTGATGGTCAAAATGCTGTGGTTTATAATAGGAGTAATTCCAGTTTACCTGGGGACACGGTTTTTTCTATAGCTGTAGAAAGCTCAGGGAAGATTTGGGTGGCTACAAACAAAGGTATTGCAAAATTTGATAGGTCTCAATGGACAGTGTTTACCAGGTCTAACACTGGCTTGCCAGTTGGTTTTGTTGGAACTATAGCTGTTGATAAACAGGGGAATAAATGGTTTATAAGTTATTTTGGTTGGAGAATTTTGGTATATCGTGAGGGTGGGGTTATACTTGATGTTGAGCGTGTGGTTGATGTGATGCCATCTTCGTTTAAGTTATATCAAAATTATCCAAATCCATTTAATCCCAATACAACGATTGAGTTTGAGATACCTGAAAGAGCCAGTGTTAAATTAGTTGTTTATGATATTTTAGGTCGTGAGGTTGAGAAACTCGTTGATAAGGAATTGGAGCCGGGAAGATACAAGGTAAATTTTGAGGGGAGCGAGCTTTCAAGCGGTGTTTATTTTTATCGGCTTGAAGCGGGTAAATTTGCGGATGTAAAGAAAATGCTTTTGGTTAAGTAATCAGAGCTCACCCTCATCTTAATCCTTTTTGTTAATTAAAGCGGTGGTTTCATATCATTGATTTGAGGATTAAGATGAGGGTTTTTTGTTTCATTGTTTTTATTCTTCGGGGTTTTGGAAATTTGTTTCTTTTTGATTATCTTTACATCCCAGTAAAACAAAAATTTAACGGGCGGATTATGTTTGAGAATTTTAAGTCAAAAATTGATGAGATATCCGAGCGTTTTGAAATTTTAAGGAGGTATCTTTGACATAGAAGGGAAAAGGAAACATCTTTCGGAGCTTGAAGCGAAAACATCGGAATCAAACTTTTGGGATGATCCATCAAACGCTCAAAGAATAATGCAGGAAATAAGCAGGGTAAAGGATTGGATAAAAGAGTGGGAGACCGCGGAGAAAATGCTTGAAGATGTGAAGGTTTTTGTTGAACTTGCAGAGGAATCGCAGGATATATCTTTGGCTTCTGAGTTGCAACGGGAGATGAAAAAACTTGAAAAGAAAATTGATGAGCTTGAACTTAAAAATCTTTTGAATGGTGAAGATGATCCGAAAAGTGCGATATTGACAATTCATTCCGGAGCTGGAGGAACGGAAGCGCAGGATTGGGCTGAGATGCTTTTAAGGATGTATCTTCGTTGGGCTGAAAGGAATGGCTATAAAGCGACGATTGTGGACATACTTGAAGGTGATGGAGCCGGGATTAAAAGCGCTGTTGTTGAAGTTGAAGGTCCTTATGCCTACGGTTACCTTAAAGCTGAAAGCGGTGTTCATCGTCTTGTGCGAATTTCGCCGTTTGATGCCAATAAAAGAAGGCACACATCTTTTGCCTCTGTATTTGTGTATCCAGAGCTTGGTGATGAAGATGTGAAAATTGAAATTAATCCCGACGACCTCAAGATTGAAACATTTAGGGCTGGTGGGCATGGTGGTCAAAATGTGAATAAAGTTGAAACAGCTGTTAGAATAACGCATATCCCGACGGGAATAGTTGTTCAATGTCAAAGTGAGCGCTCACAATATCAAAACAAGATGAGGGCAATGCGTTTGCTTCAGTCGAGGTTGTATCAGTTGCAAAAGGAAAAGGAAAGAGAAAAACTTGACGAATTTGAAAAGCAAAAAAGAAAAATTGAATGGGGGAATCAAATCCGCTCGTATATTTTTCACCCTTATAATCTCGTCAAGGACCACAGAACAGGTTATGAAACATCAAATGTCCAAGCGGTTATGGATGGAGAGATTGATGAGTTCATAAAGGCGTATCTTTTAAATTCTGTTAAGACGAATTCTAATTAACTTGTTTAAAGATTATGATTTCAAGCATGACCGGATTTGGAAGAGCACAGGTTAGCAAGGATGGGATTGATGTCTCCGTTGAAATAAAAAGTTTGAATAGTCGTTTCCTTGAGATAAATTTGAGGCTTCCAGCGATTGTTCAGCCAAAGGAGTTTGAAATTAGAGAGTTAATTCGCAAAAGAATTTCGCGCGGTAAGATAACTGTGACAATTGATTTTAAAGTTGATCCCTTTGTCCGATCACCGATAAAGGTTAATTTTGACTTCGTTGGTGCTTATGTTAAAGTGCTTCGCGAGTTGAAGAGAAAGTTCAAAGTTAAGGGAGAAATAAAGTTAGAGCATTTGCTTTCACTTCCGAACATATTTGATGTTAATTCGTTTGATATTTCAGAAGAGCAGTGGGAAATTTTAAAGGAAGGGATTGAGAAAGCACTGGAAAATTTAATTGAATCAAGATGCAAAGAAGGAGAGCAACTGGCTGAAGATATTGAGAAAAGGGTAAAAATGATTTCTCAAAAGGTTGATCTAATTCAAAAGCTTTCGGAGGAAAATTTAAGGGAGAGGCAGAAAAGTTAAGAGAGAAAGTGCACGAGATTTTCTCTGATGTTGAATTTGACAGGAATCGGCTTGAAGCTGAACTTTTAATCCTTGCTGATAAGCTTGATGTGACTGAGGAATGTATCCGTTTAAAAAGTCATGTAGATATTTTCCTTGAGGTTATGAAGAGTGATGATGTTGCTGTTGGTAAAAGATTAAATTTCATACTTCAGGAGATGTTGCGCGAGGCAACAACGATAGGTGCTAAGACAGACGATGTTGAGGTAACTTATCTTGTCGTTGGGATTAAGGAAGAGATAGAGAAAATTCGGGAACAGATTCAAAATGTTGAATAAAATTTTCACATTGCCGTGAAAAAAGGAATGTTAATTGTTGTATCTGCGCCAAGTGGAGCGGGTAAGACAACGATAGCGAAGAAAATTTTGGAGCGTTTTCCATTCGTAAAGTTTTCCGTTTCTGCTACAACTCGTCCCAAGAGAAATGGTGAAATAGACGGAAAGGATTATTTTTTCCTCACACGCGAGGAGTTTGAGAAGAAGATTCAAAATGGAGAGCTTCTTGAGTGGGAGGAGATATACGGGAATTATTACGGGACATTGCGAAGTGTTGTTGAAGATGCGTTGAAAAACGGGGATATTTTGCTTTTTGATGTTGATGTGAACGGTGCTATTTCAATAAAGAAGAAATTCCCTGATGATTCAATTTTAATTTTTATTAAACCGCCAAACATAGAGACATTGAAGGAGAGGCTGAAGCGAAGGAGGACAGAAAGCGAGGAGCAAATACAAAAACGTCTTGAACGTGTCCCGATGGAACTTGAAAAAGCTTCATATTTTGATTATATTTTTGTAAATGACCGACTTGAAGATACAGTTAAATCGGTTTTGAGAGCGATTTACAATGAATTTGAGAGATGGAAGGCGGTTCAAAGACATGAGTATTGAAAACAAAAATAATATAAAAAATGGGGCTCAAACCGCTTGATTTAAAGAAGATTCAAGAGATTGCTGGCAATACTTATGAAGCAATAGTCATAATGGCTAAAAGGGCAAGGCAAGTTAACGATGAGAGGAAGATAATGTTCAATAAGCGACTTGATGAAGTGAGGGCTCTTAAAGCACAGCAACAACAGGGTAAAGAGGAAGAACCAGTAAGGATTCTTGATGATGAGAAAACACCAAAAGCACCGCCAGAACAGCTTCAGATAGCGGAGGAATTTGACCTGATGCCAAAGCCAGCTGATGTAGCAATTGAAGAATATCTTTCAGGTAAGCTTGAATGGAGTTATTCAAGAGATAAAGATGAAGAAAGGAGACGACGGTAGGGGGTGTTTGATGTTCAAAGGTTAAATTCTGGGAAACCAATTCTTGAGAAGATAGAAAGTAATCCCTGGGAGAGCAAGGTTGTTTTCAATCCCGGTTGCGTTTTGATTGATGATGAGGAGGAAGTTGGCGAAATAGTTGAATCAATGAAGCCAGATAAAGAGACACTTGACAAGTTGCGCAATCACAGGGCTTTGGTATTTGTTGTTTATAGGGCTCAAGGGACGGATGAATTTAAGCGTTCGTCCTTTGGGCTTGCGATTTTTACCCCTGATTTGAAACTCATCAAAAGATTTCCGCATCCAATCGTAAAACCTGAGGAAGGGTTTGAAAATCTTGGAGTTGAAGACCCGAGGATAATCAAAGTCGGGAAATCATATTTTATGTTTTATACTGGATATGCGAGTGGAAGGGAAAGGAATAAAATTAACATTTGTATTGCTGAGACGAGGGATTTTTTACATTGGCAAAAGCATGGGCTTTTAAAGGGTGAGATAAACGAAGTTGACAATAAAAACGCTGTTCTCTTCCCGGAGAAAATAAACGGGAAGTTCGTTCTGCTTCATCGTCCGATGGAGGGTGAAAAATCAATGGTTATTCACTATGCGATCTCCGATGATATTCTCGGCGAGTGGAAGGATTTTGGTGTGTTAATTGATTGTGAAGTTAAACTTGGTTTTGTTAGGAGTTGGAATGGAGCTGGGGCACCACCGTTAAAGATTGATGAAAAAAATTTTTTCATTATTTACCACATCGGGAATTTTAAAAGTGATGGCACAAGGGAATATCATCTCGGCGTTGCACTCATTGAAAAGGATGATAGAAGTTACATAAAACTTGTCAAAAAGTTTGAGCCATTTCTAAAACCCGAGACCGAATTTGAAGCGAGGGGTGACAAAGAGCTTGGTGTTAATAATGTTGTTTTTATCTGTGGGGCGTATTTTTACGGTGATTATCTTTATTTTCCTTATTCTGGGGCGGATAGCGTAATCCTTGGTGGCAGGGTTTTGAAAAGCGAGATATTAAATTGGGCAAGGAAATAAATCATAAACAAAAGAAAAAGAACCCATGCCAGCTATCACATTACTTGATGAAATAAGGGAAAAAGCAAAGAAACTCAAAAAGCACATTGTTTTGCCAGATTCACTTGATGAAAGAACTTTAAGAGCAGCGCGAATCATAGTTGATGAAAAAATCGCAGATGTAACCTTGATCGGTGATGAGGAAAAAATTTACTCCCTTGCTGAAAAAATCGGTGTTAATTTATCTGGCGTAAGAATCGTCAATCCATTAAAATCAGAATTATTAAGCGATTTTTCCCATATATTTTACAATCTCCGCAAGCATAAAGGTATAAGTTTTGATGAGGCGAGTGAGACGATGAGAAATCCACTTTTCTTTGGTGCAATGATGGTTAGAGAGGGAATGGCTGATGGAAGTGTAGCTGGTTCAACTTCAACAACTGCTGATGTTTTAAGAGCTGGGATCCAAGTAGTTGGTTTGATGGAGGGGGTTTCAATTGTTTCAAGTTTCTTTTTGATTGTATTCCCAAATAAAGTTTATTCCTTTGCTGATTGTGGTGTTGTTCCTAATCCGACCGCTGAACAACTTGCTGACATTGCTATTTTAACTGCCGTAAATCATAAAAAGTTAACCGGTGAAGAACCTATAGTTGCGATGCTTTCTTTCTCAACGAAGGGAAGCGCTAGACATGAGATGGTTGATAAGGTTATTCAAGCCACGGAAATTGCAAAAAGTAAAAGACCAGATTTAATAATTGACGGGGAGCTTCAACTTGATGCTGCGATCGTCCCGGAGGTTGCGCGGATTAAAGCACCGGATAGCCCCGTGCGTGGAAATGCAAATGTTTTGATTTTTCCGAATCTTGACGCTGGAAACATAGGTTACAAGATGGCACAGAGAATGGCTGGAGCAGAGGCACTTGGTCCATTGGTTCAAGGATTGAAGAAACCATGCTTTGACCTTTCAAGAGGGTGCAGTGTTGAAGACATAGTAAATGTAGTGGCAATAAATTGCGTCATGGGTCAATCGTGAAGAACAAATATGAAAGGGAAAAGTTCAAGTTTAAAGTTCAGGTTCAGGTCAGAACTTTTGATCTTGATTCATACGGAATAGTTCATAATTCGGTTTATTTGAAGTATTTTGAAATTGCAAGGACTGAGTATTTAAGGCAAGCGCTTGGGATTGAGCCCGGGCGTTTTTTTAATGATTTTTATTTCGTGATCGCAAGAAATGTCTGTAATTATATCAGCCCAGCGAGATTTGATGAAGTGCTTGATGTTTACGCAAGAACATCAAAAATCGGAAATTCAAGTTTTGAAATGGAGTATCTGATTGAGGAGAAAACTACAGGTAGAAATGTCGCAACTGGTGAAACGGTGATAGTTCTCTTAAACCGTGATACATTTAAACCGCAACCCTTGCCTGAGAATGTCCGCAATTTAATTTTAAAATTTGAAGGTGACGGGGTTATCGTGAAAAAAAGTAAAGTTTAAAATTATGTACACACCATTTGAAACATTTGAATCGCTTGCTCAAAAAGGGAATATAATCCCGGTTTATGAGTCGCTACTTGCTGACACCGAGACGCCAGTTTCGGTTTATATGAAGATAAGGGATAAAAGCGAATATTCTTTTTTACTTGAAAGCGTTGAAGGCGGTGAGAAAATAGCCAGGTACTCTTTCATCGGTTTTAAACCATTTATGATTTTTGAAGCGAGAGGTTTTGAATTTAAAGTTGAAATGGTTGATGAGAGATTTTCTTTTATCGGTGAAAAAATAAGAGGCGAAACACACCCTCTTGGTGCGCTCAACCGGATATTCTCAATCTTTAAGTCAGCCAATGTGCTTGAACTTCCAAGGTTTACATGTGGGGCTGTTGGATATTTCGGTTATGAAAGTATCTCCCTTATTGAAAAAATCCCAACTTCAAATAGAGATGATTTAGAGGCGCCTGATATATTTTTGATGTTTTTTGATTCATTGCTTGTCTTTGATAATCTGAAGAGGAAAATTTTCATCATATCCAATGTTTATAAAGATGATGGGACAAATTTAAAAGATGAGTATTACAAAGCGCTTGGCAGGATAACAGAAATTAAATCTTTTCTTAAAAGGAGAATAAATCCAGATATCGCAAAGGTTGAGATTGACAACGATTTTAAATTTAACATGACGAAAGAGGAGTTCATTGAAAAGGTCAAGAAGGTAAAGGAATACATAGTCAATGGTGACATATTTCAAGCTGTTTTATCCCAAAGGGCTGAAAGGTGGATTGAAGGAGATCCATTTGACATTTACCGAATGCTTAGGGTAGTGAACCCATCCCCGTATATGTATTTTTTGAGGATGAAAAATTTAAGTATCATAGGGTCGTCGCCGGAAATTCTTGTGCGGGTTGAAAATGGAATCGTTGAAACAAGACCAATTGCTGGGACTAGGAGAAGAGGTGAAACCCCGGATGAGGATGAAAAACTTGAAAGGGAACTTTTAAATGATGAAAAGGAAAAAGCCGAACATTTAATGCTTGTTGATCTTGGAAGAAATGACATCGGAAAGATAAGTTATTTCGGAACTGTAAAGGTAGATCAATTTATGGTTATTGAAAAGTATTCCCATGTTATGCATATCGTAAGTAACATAAGCGGAAAGTTAAGAAGTGATGTAACTCCGATTGAGGCACTTTATGCTTGTTTTCCAGCTGGGACTGTTACAGGTGCTCCGAAGATAAGAGCAATGGAAATAATCGCGGAACTTGAACCGACAAAGCGAGGAATCTATGCTGGGGCTGTTGGATATATTGATTTTTCCGGAAATCTTGACTCTTGCATTGCCATTAGGACAATTGTGATGAAAGGAAATAGAGCGTATTTTCAAGCTGGAGCAGGTATTGTTTATGATTCTTCTCCGGAAAACGAGTATCAAGAAACGCTTGATAAACTTAAAGCGACATTCAAAGCGGTTGAATTGCTCTATCAAGATTGAAAAGAAATCCTAAACCAAAAGATGATTCTTGTAATTGATAATTACGATTCGTTTACATACAACCTTGTTCAATATCTTGGTGAGCTTGGTGTGGAAATGGAGGTTGCTCGCAACGACAGGATAACCATTGATGAGGTCAAAGAGTTGAAGCCCGATGCGATTGTGATTTCACCTGGACCGTGTACTCCTTATGAAGCGGGGATTTCAATTGATGTGATAAAAAATTTTTATGTATCGGTTCCAATACTTGGTGTTTGTTTAGGGCATCAAGCGATTGGTGTTGCCTTCGGTGGAAGGGTAATTAAAGCGCCTGTTATAATGCATGGAAAAGTGTCGGAAATATATCACACCAATTCTTCAATTTTTTCCAATTTGCCGAATCCATTTAAAGCAACGCGCTATCATTCACTCATAATTGAAAGGGAGACATTACCAAACTGCCTTGAAGTGACAGCTTGGACAAGTGATGGTCTCATTATGGGAGTAAGACATAGAGAATTTCCCGTTTTTGGTGTTCAATTTCATCCCGAGTCAATTATGACTGAGTTTGGAAAGGAGATTTTGAAAAATTTCGTTTACAGGAGATTTTAAAACAAAGGTTCTCTTTTTGAGATGGGGAATAATTTAATTTTGAAAGATGAAAGGGTTTGGCTTGAAAGCAGGCAAAAGGATATTTGGCGTATTTTTCGTATAATGGCGGAATTTGTTGAGGGGTTTGATCAGATGACAAAGATTGGACCTTGCGTTTCTATTTTTGGTTCAGCAAGGACTAAGCCCGGGCATAGGTATTATGAGATGGCTAGGGAGGTGGCAAAAGAACTTGTCAAAGCTGGTTTTGGTATAATTACGGGCGGTGGACCCGGGATAATGGAGGCTGCAAATCTTGGGGCGAAGGAAGCTGGTGGTTTATCTGTTGGTATAAACATAGAGCTTCCGCTTGAACAGAAATTTAACCCTTATGTTGATGTTGGGATTGAATTTAGGCATTTTTTTGTGAGGAAAGTTATGTTTGTGAAATATGCGCAGGGTTTCGTCGTGTTGCCAGGTGGATTTGGAACGCTTGATGAATTTTTTGAGGCGGTCACACTTATTCAAACGGGTAAGACAACCCGTTTCCCTGTGGTTTTAATGGGAAGCGAATACTGGCAAGGATTAATTGATTGGCTTAAGGGTAAAGTCCTCGCCGAAGGAAATATATCTCCGGAGGATTTGGAAATTTTTGAATTGACGGATGACCCGAAAGAAGCAGCAAGGATAATAACTGAATTCTATCAAGAGAATGTCGTCTCACCAAATTTCTAAATAAAAATTTTTTGCCATGATTAGGCTTGAGAATTTAACTAAAAAATTCGGTGACTTTGTTGCGGTTGATAATCTAACATTGGAGATAAAGTCGGGTGAATTTTTTGGTTTTCTTGGACCAAATGGTGCGGGGAAAACAACGACTATAAAAATGATCGCAGGATTGATACGACCCACAAGTGGCAGAATTTTCATCTGTGGAATTGACGCATTGGAAGAACCGGAAAAGGCGAAGAGTTTGCTTGCTTATGTTCCGGATCAGCCATTCATATATGATAAATTAACTGGGCGTGAATTTTTGTTCTTCATCGGTGGTCTCTTTAAAATGGAAAAAGGAAAAATAAGGGAAAAGGTTAATTTACTTGTTGAACATTTTGAACTTGGGCGCTGGATTGATAGAAGGATTGAGGAATATTCACAGGGGATGAAACAGCGTGTGATAATTGCTTCTGCTTTACTTCACGACCCCAAGGTTATCGTAATAGATGAACCAATGGTAGGTCTTGACCCAAGAAGTGCGCGCATCGTTAAGGAAACACTTAAACAAAAAACTAAAGAAGGCGTATCAATTTTCATGTCAACTCACTCACTTGAAGTCGCGGAAGAACTTTGCGATACGATAGGCATAATTAAAGAGGGGAAATTGATAGCTAAGTTTGATTCAAGTGAGATAGAGAATTTCAGGAAAAGAAAGGATGGTTCGTTTGAGGAACTTTTCATTGAGCTAACGAAGTAAATCTCATTGGTAAATATATAACCTTCTCATCAACGGGGGATTAAAGCAGGGATTTAGGATTAGCTTCAATCCATCACACTTTAATTTATCTAATATCTGTTGAAAGTTTGAAGCGAACAATGCGATTGTTCCCTGTATCAGCGATGTAAAGAATTCTATCAAACCAGGCGACGCCTTTTGGATTCTTTAATTTATCATCACCGAGTTTTCCGGGTCCAAATGATTCCTTCAAGAGTTTTCCTCTCACATCAAATTTCATAAGGGAGTCAAGCCCTGCGTCAATCACATAGATATTATTCCTTGTGTCAAGCGTTATATCTTCTGGGCTTACGAAAAATCCTTGTGTTGTCAGATCGGTCGCGTTTGGTTTAAAATATGCTTCCCAATTTGGTGGGGTGACTTCGCTTCCGGGGTTGTATTTGAACCATTTGACTTTGAAGTTTGCTCCTGGGTCGATTTGCGCAACTATAAAATCGGTTGCCCTCCTTCTATCCGAGAAAGTCGCTATTGCGCTCATTTGATTTATTGACCTTATTCCGCTTCCTGTTGGCTCAAGATTTGGCGTCAAATCAATGTATTCGTAAGGATAAAGTGAATCATTCTTGCTGAAATGAAGGATCAAATTATCTGGATCAAATAAACTTTGGTTATCTGGTCCGATGCGACAAACATAATAGCTGTTGTCAATAAGTTCAGCAACCCCTGTAAATCTTCGGTTTGGTTTTTCACGCTCCCAATAGATAGTATCAACTTTTGCGATGTTTATGTTATGACCCGCTTCAAATAATTTTATCTTATAAATCGCGCCAAACCTGTAATTTTCTTTTGCGAGTTCACCTGCAATTATCAGGTTAAATCTTCTATCTTGAGCTATTGCGACGGGATGCATTATAAATTTTTCACCGATGTAATTTCCAGCAAGGTCAAGCATTACAATTCTATCATTACCTGTGTCAGCGATGTAAACGAATCCATCATGGCCGATGCAAATATCTTCGGGTTGATTAAAGCTTATTCCGCCGGCGGTTTTCCAATCATCCCCTTCTTTGACATATACAGTGTCGGAGATTGATATATTTCTTGGGATATCGCTGAATTGTGATAGATCAAGTTCCTTTCCACAACCAAGTAGGACAAGTGTTGTTATTATCCACAAAAATTTTTTCATCGTTTGATGCAAATTGTTTTTTCAATCAAATTTGAAAAGTATTGAGAATCTATGTGTGTTGCCAAGCCGTGTGAATTTTGCATAAGCATAGTCAAAGTTAATGTTTAGAAAGCCGGTTTTGACTGCGACGCCGGTGCCAAATGTTAAGTTTTGTTCATCAGCGTTTATTTTATATCCACCACGGATGAAAAACGATTCTTTAAAGCCGTATTCAACCCCGATTCCAAAATTTTCAGCGTTGTCATTTGGATGGTTCAATTGAATTGCTGTCGTCAATTTGTGAGTTTCGTTCATTATCGGTTCAACGGCAAAGCTAAATCTAAACATCGTCGGCGGGGCAAAGGACTGAAAATTTGAGATTTTTTCCCCTGTCAACAATGTGATTTCACCTTTCGGAGCTAAATCGGCACCGAAATTTGAGATTGATACCCCAAATCTTGATGTTCCAAGCCCAATCCAATAAAATGTCCCAAGGTCAACGAGAAATCCGCGCATTTTTAAAACATCTATCGTTTCCTCAATGTATTTGAGTGTGAAACCGAAACTGAACTGGTTCGTCATCCTTCTTGCATAACTGATACCGAGAGCAAGGTCAATGTATTTGAAATATCTTCCAGTTCCGTAGGGTTGTGTTTCAGTGGTTATTTCCATATCGTCCGTGTAAAGTGCGGTCAAACTTAAACCGATTGCATCATTTCTTGAGATATGATACACACTGCCTATGAAGTCATGTTTTATATCAACGAACCATTCCGTATGTGAGAGTATAATTTCATTTTCTTTGAATTGAACCAATCCAGCTGGATTCCAATATAGTGCAGATGCGTCGGTTGCGTTTGCGACATAAGCGTCAGCCATTCCAACAGCTCTTGCACCAACGGAAATTTTCAAAAATTGTGCAGTTGAAATTCCAGCTCTTTGTGAACCCAAGACGGGGAAAAGCTGTGAATAGGTTGATGTTGTTAAAAGAATTAAAATCGTAAATGCACTCAATATCTTTCTCATCGCCATGGAGGAAATTAATTTTCAAAATCTGACTGACAAACCAAGTTTTATATTTCTTTGTGGCAGATATCTTGCTGGGTTAAATGGGAACGGATCAACAGGTGCTTGAAGCTCTGGGTAAAGCGGGTCGTTCCAATCAACTGGGGTCGGGTCGCCATATTCATAAGCTCTTCCTGTGACAGGATTTATGATTTGGGAGTTCTTGTTATTGAAAAGGTTCGTTACCTCAACAAGTAGCGTGAATTCAAGTCCACCGAATTTGAGATATTTTTCAAATGTGAAATCAACCCAAAACCACGGTTTTCCAACTTTGCTATACCTGTTCCTTAAATCAGGGACATAGACGGGCTTTCCATTTAAAAGCGTGTCACCAGTTGCATAATACGGTGTGTATCTTCTGCCCGATTGATAGAAGATTCTAAGATACGTATTGAAGTTGTCAAGTTTTCCTTTCCCGAAGCCGAAAATTCCTTTCCCTTTTTGGGCGAAAAAGTTTAAAATGGCGGAAGCCTGAATCGGTCTGTCCCAGACAAGATATGTTTCCTTGATGCTTTCATATATTTCACCTCTTATTGCAAGAACGCCTTCATCGGGGGAGGAACTTTTCCCAGTTGTGATTGAATATGAAGCGCTTAAAGTAGCTCTAAGCCAACGACCGATTCTCTTTTTGTATTCAATTTCAAGACCTCTACTTCTTGCGTAGTCAAGATTTACATATGTGATGTAGCTTCTCCCAAGTTGTCCTGCAACCGTTATCCTCGCTTGTTTTGTTGTGACATAGTCAAATATATCTTTGTAGTATGCTGTTATCGTTAAGACATCATTTTCACTGAGTTGATTTCGCAAGCCGAGTTCATAGGCGACGGTTGTCTCAGGGTTGAGATTTGGGTTTCCAAACTTTTGGAATGTTGATTTAGCGGTGACCGGGTTGAGTTTTGCATATACAAATTGTGGTCTTGGTCTTTTTGAAAAATGACCATAAGAGAAAAACAAGGTTTGATTGTCTGATATCGGATGTGAAATTCCAAGGCGTGGGCTTAGACGACCTTTCCATCTGCGACCGAAGAAGCTGTATGTCTCGCGGAAGTATCTTTCTCGCGCTTCATCTGAAATCGTTACCACTTCGGGATTTTTTACAGCATCATCAACAAATTTTCCTGGAAACCAGTAATCAAACCTCAAACCAAAATTTAAAATCATACCGCTAAAGGTTATGTTGTCCTGTGCGTAAAAAGCACCAAAGGCAGGGCTTACTTCATACATATCGTTGTTGAACCCCATGGGTGGAACCCACGGTTGATAAATATCAACAAATCTTAACCTTTGGAATGTCATTTCAAAGCCGGTTTTGAACTTGTTTCTCTCACTGAAAAAGTGAGTTAAGTCACCTTTGATTGTGTATTCAACAGCGGAATGGTCATGCCAAGTTGAAGGATTCCCAGTATCATAGAAACCATCTCCTGGAATTAACCTTATCGTATCACTTTCCGTGTTGTAATAATAAGGTGGAAGCTGGGGGACATCGCGTGGCTCTTTATACTTTCGCCAATCAAGTCCGTTTGCGTCACTTCTCAATCTCGTAAAGTAACGGCTGAAATTAAGCTCGTAAAATGTTTTCTCACTCAATGTATGAGTTATTCCAATTTGCTGGTTCAAGTTTATATGTGAATAGACATTGGCGTTTTGCAATATGTTTTGGAAGTTGTATTGGTAACCCGGACCTGGTTCAACATATTCAAGCGTGATTTGGAGCGATCTTGTGTTTTGATTGACGCTTGCTGATAAACTAAATGAATAATTTAACTTAAAGGTTGGCGATGGCTTCCAGGTTAATTTGAACAGTCCCATATATGTGTTTTCCGCTCGTGGTGATAATCTTGAAGTGTAATTTTTCCCGAGCATTTCAGAAAATAATGATGAATAAAGCCGACCCGGTCTTTTCCCAGTTCTTCCATATGTATAGCCATCTGAATATCTAGCACTGCCGTTTAGAAGAAAAGTCAATGTTCCAGAAAGAGGAAGAATTTTTTTAAGTGGGAATGGACCGCTTAGGTTAAATTCAAAGATATCTGTATTGAAATTTGAAGGTGAATTGTTGTTTAAGCCAAAATGGTCAAATTTGTAGGAGAATTTTCCTTGAAATCTCTCGCTACCTTCTTTCGTTCTAACTCTTATTACACCTGATGTTGCCTGTCCATACTCTGCATTAAACCCACCGGTTATGACTTCAATTTCTTCAATTACATCTGGGCTAAGTTGCAATCCGAAACCAGTTCCAGCGAGCGGGTCCTGGACTGATACACCATCAACAAGATATGAACTCTCATAGCTTCTCCCACCTCGTATATGAACTCCCTCGTCACTATATACAACACCGACCTGAAGCGTGACTATATCTTTAACATTTTGGACGGGTGCGATTTGAATATCTTCAGCTGTTAATGTCCTTCTTGATTGTGTCTCTTCAATGTTAAAAAGAGGTCTTTCACCTATAACAACTACTTCCTGTTCAAGTGTTAAGACGGTTTCCTCCATTTTTATCGTTTTTAAGTCGGTGACTTCACCGGGTTTAACTTTTACGCCAGTTATCGTGACTTTTTTATAGCCGATTATTGAGATTTCAATCGTATAAGTCCCTGGATTGACATTTTTTATTTCAAATCTTCCATCAAAGTCGCTTGCTGCTCCGTAATAAGTCCCTTTTACAAGAATATTTACTGCTGGCAGACCTTCACCAGTTTTTGCATCAACGATTCTCCCAATTATTTTACCTTTCTCTTGTTGAGTTAAAAGTTGAGATTGTATTAAAAGTAATAGCAAAAGAAATTTTAGCCAGTTCATTTTATCATCACCTCTTTAAATTTGAAAACTTCGCAAGTATGCCAAAATTTTTAAGGACATCTTCAATGAAATCGGGGACATTTTTCAAACCGTTAAATCTGTAAATTGGGAATCCAACGAGGAGAAAACTCTTATCGTTTGATTCAACGCCGATAGTAAATGTTTTATTGTTCCATTGTGTCCTCGGTTCAACCCAATAAATTGGTTTTGCGTTAATTGATGGGTAGAGCTCCCTTAAAAAGGCGACAATTTTCCCACCATCTATTGGATTATCGGATGGGCTATCGCGCACAAGAACTGGGTAATTTGAGCGCTGTGCGGTATCTTGTGGATTGTAATTTAAAATTTTTGTCCCGGACGGGACAAAACCAGTCAGGGGAGTTGAACTTATGCTATCAACCACGCCAGAAAAGTCGCTTATAGCTTTTCCAACATCAAATCCCGGAGTTGTGCTCTGTGGAAGTATGAAAGAAAAAAGAACTTTTCCACCCTTTGTCTTAAAGCGCGGTAGTGAGACAGCAGCAATGTCAAAATTCGTTTCATCACTTGCAACCCAGAAAACATATCTGTAAAATTTCATCAATGTTTCAGTGAAATCAACTCTTGGGAAAGGTGGCACAAGAATTCCACGCCTTGGATATCTTGCTCCAACCCTTAAATCCCAAACATCATATTCTAAACCGAGGGAATCAAAAACCGACTTGTAAAATGATATTGAATTATCAGCGATTCCATAATCGGCAACGATTAAAAAATCAGATTTAGGTTTCTTTACAAACCATCTTTTACCTTCCTCTGGCATTTTTATAGTTTGACTAAATGAGCCTGCGATATCGCGTGCTTTAAGGTAAAATGTGTTTTCGGCATCAAGTCGCATTTTTAATTTACCTTGAACAGGGACTCTTCCGAGGATTTGAGTTGAACTTGGATAAACGGAAGCGTCAACCACAGTGTCATCAATTGCATCTGCAACTATCGTTAAAAATCTGAACTGCCCCGGAACGACCACCCAATTTGTCGTGTCATTTAAAGCGACCCAAAATTCTGAGATTGTATTATCTCCGTCAATGTCCGAGGCAATCCATTGAAACGATACGATTGGAAAAGTTGTATCTGGGACATCAAGTCGTGTCCCAGAAAACTCACCCGTCATGGCAAATTCAACTGTCGGCGGTGTATTTTTTATCGGGAATTTTAGCGTCGCTGGTGTATCATCATAACAATCGTTGGGGCTAAGATTAAATGGTTCGCCTAAATCCCAATACCCATCGCTGTTTTTATCAACGAAATCAACCCCTTGTCCCTCTTCAGGTTTCATTGATAAAGTATTGTCAACAGAAAAAATCCAGAAATCATAGCTTGTATCCTGACCCAAAATTGTAAGTTTAAATATGCTGTCATTTCTATATGTCCAAAACCAGTTTTTTCTGTCAAAGCTGAACACGAAACCTTTTATCCAACCATCCGGGTCAATGCCCCACCAATGAAGATGAAGATTACTCGTTGATTGGTTAAGTGCTGAGTCGGGAAAAACAGAAATATAAGTTTCAGGTCTTGCGTTGGGCAACGGTTCATTTGGTCGTTGCTTACAGCCTGTAAGAAGAAGAAAAAGCAAAAGAAACGATGTTTGTAAAATTGCAAAAAGGTTATTTAGTTTTACCATCCTTTTCACCAACTTTCAATTTTCAAGTTCAATTATGAATCCCTTCTAAATCGCCTTTTGAATGAACGGGTTTTTTCATTTTTTTATCACCTTTTCAAATTCATCAGGTTAGATTCAATTTCACACCAAACGGGATCAGCTTTTTCAATTTCAAAGATTTTAAACCTTTCAGCTACAAGTGCGAGTATTTCTTCAGCGCTTTTGACGGTCAAAATCACTTCAAAAGCATCATCTTTTTGACATCAACGAACTTGCCAGCCCTTAAGACATAGAAATAGACACCGCTTGAGATCTCCTTGTTTTCAAATCTAATTCTGTAAGAGCCGGCTTCTTGAACTTCATCAACAAGTGTAGCAACCTCCCTCCCGAGGACATCAAAGACCTTCAAGCTGACATGTGTTCTTTCAGGCAGTTTATATTCAATGTAAGTTGATGGATTAAATGGGTTTGGATAATTTTGCATTAGCTCAAATTTTTCAGGGATGCTCGGATTATAAAAGAGGGCGACTTTTGTTATCGTTCCAAAATCATCGTCTCGTCTCGGTTCAAGCTTATAATTGGCAAATGAGAAGTAAAATATGCCTCTTAAGTAGCTTATCTTATTTCCAACCTGCAGTAATCTAAATCCGAGCGAAGTGTCAGCCGGATAAACGCTATATGTGTAAGCACCGTCATCATTTACCCTACAGGGACCGGTTCCATCATCAACGACGAATTCTCGGAACGAGCCACCGTTTCTATCGGGGTCAATATCTGTCACGCTGACATTTCTGAATTCAACCAACATACTTTCCCATTTCTCCGCACTTTGTGTCCCATTCGGTTTATTCCCAACATCACCTGTCTTTACAACAACAGCTGGATAAATTGGTCTGTTGCTTGCGATAATTCTTAAACTGTCAACTACAATTTCTGTCACATTATTTCTCTCACGAACTATCCGATAACCTCAACACTATCGCCTCGTTTTGCAACATAGGATTTAGTCCCGTATAGACGAATTCCACTCCAAGCGCTTGTGTCATCTTGGATGTAAACCCTCAACTGATCTTTTGAACCAGGATTTAATAGCAGGGATGATTCGTTTGGGAAATCAGATGTGTCTGCGGTGACAATTCCGCGAACCGTAACCCTTAAATCCCAAAAGCCAGTGTTTCCGTTGTTCAAAATTGTGT
Organism: Candidatus Thermokryptus mobilis; assembly: GCF_900070205.1. Taxonomy (NCBI): domain Bacteria; kingdom Pseudomonadati; phylum Candidatus Kryptoniota; genus Candidatus Thermokryptus; species Candidatus Thermokryptus mobilis. Next base: position 17,762 of record NZ_FAOO01000007.1, read on the forward strand.
ATTGTAAATCCTTTATCCTTAACTCCCCGTCTTTGACGAAGTAAAAATAGGCATTTGATGTATCCCCGGGCAATTGTGAGCTTTGACCTTTTGAATCAACCGCCTTGAAGAAATATCTAACAAGTGAGCCGTTTGGTTGAGCGGGGATTGTCCCTTCCCAAAGCGTGTCGCCACTTATTTTTGACATCAGTAACTCATTAAATGGTCCGTAATTTACGCTATATAAAATTTTCACAGTGTCAACATTAACACTTGGGTCTGGATCTGTCTTTTTCACGATCGCTCTTACTTTCACAGGGTCGGTGCTTGTTGGTTTGGCTGGCTCGCGCTTTTGTGGTGTGGTAAATGCATGGTTTATCTCCGGAGCATAAGATAAAATTTTTACATCGCCAGGATATAATGGCGTAATTGCATAACCACTTGCAACACCAACTATCACACCGCGTATGTATTCAAGTTTTGTCCCAATCGGTGGTGGTGTCCAATTTGGATCAAACCCCCCAGAACCACCTCTAAAGTATCTTGAACCATCGTAAACCTGCATAACATTCCCTGAATCATCCCCAATCCACCAAGTCCATCTTCCTCCAACAGTTCCACTTCTATTGACAACAGAAACATTCTTTATAACGACATATACATCTTCCCATTGTTCACCGGTTGAAAAATTGATTTTATGACCACCCGTTGATGCATTTCCACTTACAAAATCAGAAACTCTCACTTCAACTGGATCAGGTCTTTGCGGTTTCCAATCAATAACCTCAATGGGTATTATCTGTCCTGTTTGTGGATCAGGGATGACCGTAAAGAGCTCTGTATAACCAGTGCTTGAACTTGCTGGAAATTCTTCAACACGTCCGACAAGTTTTACAACCATTCCAGTGTCAAGGACTTGTATCCCTGTTGCTTGAGTGTTTGATGATGTTGTATCGTTGGCTAAAACAATTATACCGCTCCACGGACCCCCGGCTGTATCCTGGATGAAAACAACATATCTGTTGCCAAGTGCATACATCTGCGGTTTATTCATGACTATACCGACAACTGTGAATGTGTCACCGTATTGAGCTGACGAAAGCGGTGGAACATGCCAGTATCTTGAATCCTCAAGCCAGTGTGGGAAAGCAGCTTCGTTAAATGCAACTCCAGCAGCTTGCAAACTGTCTGCTTTTCTCAATGAGTCGGGATGAACCCATTGAATCTCTTGAATTGATTTCAAAGGGAATGGATTTTGTTGAGCGATTGAAATGGTTGAGATGAGAATTAACAGCGTAAAAAATGCTAACCTCATGAGTTTATCTTCTTTTGTTTTAAAAATTTATTCCTCAAATTCGGGTGTTAACACATTTATCTTCTCGTTTGATAGAAGAACAACCGCCTCAGCTGAAGCATTAGCTGAGATAACATAAGCAGTCACTTCTCTTTGAACTTGTTCTCTGAACGCTTTCACTTTCTCAATTATCCTTTCCGCCTTCTTCTTGCTGAGCGATGAAGAAATCTCAATTATGACTTCCTTTTCATTGAAAATCACAATGTCCAAATCAGATTCCTTGCCGTCATACTTTATCCTTCTCTTTTCAACCTTATATTCAGGTCCGAAGAGAACTTTCATAATCTCGGTGTATGCCTTTCTGAACATATCTTCCGTCATAATCCCCCAGCGAGCACCTATATTTCCAACGGTCACCTTTAACTTCATCACTTCATCAGCGAGTTTATAAAATTCAATCTTCATATCGTTGAATTCCTTCACCAGACCACCAACCGTGATTTTCAATTCATAAACTTCCTTTACAAGTGACTCAATCGCTCGTGAATGTTCCTCCAATCGCTTTGAGTGTTCCTCAAGCCGTTTC